>JAURQW010000018.1 GCA_030835925.1 Gammaproteobacteria bacterium
CTACAGCTATATTTTTACGAAGGCTATATTGAGAGCAATTAGAGATATTTTGATCATCTATTGAAATCATGCCATCACTAACATTATAAAATCTATAAAGAAGTCTCCCTATAGTTGATTTTCCTGAGCCTGATGGACCAACAATTGCAACTTTTTTGCCGGCAGGGATCTCTAAAGAAATATTTTTTAGTATGCTTCTATTTTGATTATATGAAAAAGAAACATCTTTAAATTTTATATTACCAGTCTTAACAACTAGATCTTGTGCGTTTTCTTTATCAACTATTTCAATTTTCTGGTCTAATAATTTTAATAGCATATTCATGTCTGCCAAAGCATATGTAATCTGTCTATAAACTATGCCTAAAGTATTTAGAGGTACAAATAGTTGTAACATTAATGCATTTACGAGCACTAAGTCACCCAAAGTTAGTGACCCATCTACAACTCCAGATGAGGCAAAAATCATTATGATTGTTACACCAAAAGTAATAATTATGGCTTGGCCAAAATTTAGTAATGACATAGTCTTTGTACTTTGCATTGCTGCATTTTCCCACCTGAATAAAACATCACCATACCTTTTAATTTCATATTTCTCATTATTAAAATACTTAACAGTTTCATAATTTAGCAAACTATCGACAGCAATAGAATTTGCTTTAGAGTCAAGACGGTTCATTTCATGTCTATAGCTCATCCTCCAATTAGTAACCATTAACGTAAATGATATATAAATAATAATTGTTAAGAATATTATAAGTGCAAAAGTAGACTCATAAGTTGTAAGTAAAATCGCTCCTACAAGAAGGACCTCAATAAATGTAGGTATAATAATAAATATCATATAATTAATTAGCGATGATAAGCTTTGAGTTCCTCTTTCAAGATCTCTTATAATTGAACCGGTTTGTCTTTCTAGATGAAATCTCAAAGACATTTTATGGAGATGGTCTAATACTCTTATTGATATCTTATACACTGCATGATATCTAACCTTTGCAAATAGGACATCTCTAAGCTCGCTAAAAAAAGCTGTTGTGAGTCTCAGTGAGCCATATGCAATTAAAAGACCAAGAGGTAAAATCAATAATGTATTGTCACTATTAAGAGAATCTACTATATCTTTTAATAATACTGGAACTGCAACAGTTGCTAATTTCGCAATTACCAAGAATAGTAATCCGAAGATGACTCTAGATTTAAAATCCCATATGTATGGGAACATTTTTAAAAGATTATCTAAGTTTTGTCTGTCTTGCCCTGATATCTCTGTCCTTGAGGTAAAAATCATACTTATTAAACCAAGCTTATTCCACTGTGACTGAATTGTTTTGTTTTGCTATGCTCATTGCACCCAATATCATATTATATTTTTCATCGCCTGTAATTTTAATATTTTTTGAAACTTGCTCTTTTCTTTTCCATAATGCGCTTTTCTATGACAGTTTGGGCATAAAGCAACTGCATTATCAATCCTATCGCTACCGCCATCTTTAAGTTGTTTAACATGATGCACTTCCAAATATGGCATACCATCTTTTGATCTCATAAATGGGGCAGTTTTTTTACACCCTTGACATATGCCATTAGCATTTTGTAATACCCACGCAACCACTTTTGGATCTCTTTCATAAATATTAGTATTCTGTGACTTTCTTTTTGGTTTTCCATTGCCATCGGGTCTATTGCTTAGATAATTTTTCATCAATTCAGATACTTTATTCATGAGATCGTCATGATCAAAAGTAGACGAGTATAACTTTTTATTTATTGGTGATGAAAGATCAGACTCTAAAAACTTAGTAAAATTATTTGCTGCTGCTTTCCAGAAACCATGCCCTTTGATATCTTTGTCAGCATTTCCTTTATCAGAGAAAAATATCTTAAAACATTTTTTTGCATAGTCCACACTACGTACTTCAAATAGTGAAAATTGAATATAATTTCGCTCTGCTAAGTAACTAGATATTTGTGATAATGCTGTAAGATATCCATTAATAGATCTCTCAGATAAACCTTTCTTGGACCCTATACTAGAGTTTCTAGTCCAATTTTTAAATCTGTCTTCCTCTGAGTTATAATCTTCTCTAAGTTTAAACTCATATTTATCTTCCTCGGTGCTTTTAATAAATAATAAAGAATAATTTGATTGAGTTTCTTGATTTGGTTCAAGCGCCTTCCAGTTAGGAAAGTGTTTCTTAAGCATACTGGTAAAATTACTTTTCCAGAACATCCTCATAACTGGTGATGTCTTTTCTCGTGCCCATTTGAGTTTAATATTTTCAAACTCTCCTAGTTCATTGACCAACGTAATAGTTTTATTTATACCTTTATTAATTTTGAAGAAATCATAAGACTTTTGGTCTACAACTGTTCCATTGTACTCAAAACTTGAGTAATCTAATTTCTTTTCCAAAATAGATTTTTTGATTAATCTCCAAGAGTTTTCTGATTGCATAAAAATTATTCTACTGTGACTGATTTGTTTTTGTTTTAACATGTGTCTTGCACCCCAATGTTTATATGGGATTTTTCATCCTACCATAGATTAATCTATAAGATTGACAAATCTTCAGCGTCTATTTATATGCTAACATAAATAATGGATTGGCAGGACTTTGAAATTAATACTACCAAATATCTCAATGACACTTATGGGAATAGTTCCTTAGTTTTTATTCATGAAGGTGGGTTTGACTCATGTAAACCAGATATCTATGTTTACAGAGATGAAGATAATATTTTTAATATAGAATGTAAATTTAAGAAATCTCAATCATCACAATTTGTTTTACTGGAAGACCCTTCAAATAAAACGTTTTCTTTCTCGAGTAAGAATAAGTCAAATGAGGATGATGCAGAGGAACTCATTATTCATGTAAATCAAAACTACGATTATTATTCAAAAAAAAAATCAACTAATAGACGAAATAATAAATTAATATGTGACCAGGATATTATAAATAATTATATAGTCAAAAATTTGAGCAGAAAGTCTTCTATAATAATCACATCAGATTTTACAAATAATTTTAGTGACTCTAAACCACTAACTATATCTAAGATAGTTGATATACCTATTAATTATAATACTACTGGAACATACAGAACGAAACAAAGTGGAACTAGGAATGCAAATAATAATGATATTCGATTACTTAATTTAGAGACAGAAAAAATAAATAATAAAATTTTTGTATGCGATCCTGATCAAAAATTAAATAGTTACCAAGACAATAATGTTTTCTTAAGTAAGGTCAATTCAGACGGTTTAAGAGAAGTGAGAAAAAGAAGCAAAACTTATAACTCAAATATAATTTTTTCACTTTCGCTTAATGATGAGGCAAAGATACATACACCAAAATGTTTTCTTAGTGATATATTAATCTAATTTATTACAGATTTAATCTTCTGATATATCTTACTAATTACGGGGACTGAAACACTATTTCCGCACATCTTATAAACCTGCCCCCTAGATATTTCTTTGGGGAAATTAAATGTCTCGGGGAAACCCTGAACTCTTAAGCATTCTCTTTTTGTCAATTGTCTTACTTTGCCATCAATGAGATAAGCACCCGTCTTGCCTGCAACGCCTCCCCCATATGCTGATAATGTTATAGCATGACCTTCAGGACTATATATTCTCTCACCTTGACCACCTTTATTTATTGTTCCAACTCGTATTGGTCTTAATCTCTTACCAGCAATAAGGTCATTTGCTAATAGTTTTTCATTACCCTTAATGACCATATCAGTTCTGTTTATTTCATAATCTTTAGTATCTACATTTTTTTCTAAAATATCTCGAAGGTAAATTTCTTCGTAGGAGGGTGGTGGAAATTCAAAGTTTGTAACATTTAAATCTTTGTTAAAACATACTATGTATACTCTTTGTCTATGTTGAGGTACTCCAAAATTACTTGAATTGAGAACGGATGTATGCACGTCATAACCAAGTTTATCCAGAACATTCTTAATAGTATTTAAAGTTCTACCGCCGTCGTGTCTTATAAAGTTTCTAACATTTTCTAAAAATAGAACTTGTGGTTTCTTATGTTTGACTATATTTGCAACATCAAAGAAAAGAGTGCCCCTTGTGTCATCAAAACCTCCTTGCTTACCAGATATACTAAATGCTTGGCATGGGAAACCTCCGCATAGAATATCGTGATCTGGGATACTTTTAGGATTAATCTGAGTGATGTCACCTTCAGGGAGATCATTGAAGTTATGATTGTAAGTGATTTGAGCAAATTTATCCCATTCAGAAGTATAAACACATTTTGAACCTTCCTTTTCAAGAGCGATTCTGAATCCACCTATACCTGCAAATAGATCTATAAATTTTTCACTCATAATTCTTTATTTAGTAATAGATCAATTACTCTTTTTAATATTTCATGATCTTTATCAATTTTTTTCCCATCAATAAGATGTCTCTCATAAATGAATTGCTCATCATGTTCAAACAAAACTACTCCACCGTGACAGATTTTGCTAGATTTCGTGGCTGATCAATATTTGTTTTCTTATTGATAGCTACATAATATGACAACAATTGCATAGGTATTACATAAACCAGTGGCGCTATGTAGTGTCCGCATGCTGGCATAGATATAATATTAGTCTTATCGTTTTTCTTAAGTTTCATTTTTTTATTAGTGAATATATAGACCAATCCTTGTCTTGCTTTAACTTCAGCTAGATTTGATAATACTTGGGTTACTAAATTATTATCTGGCATTAAACCTACTACAGGCATGTTCTTATCAACCAATGCCAACGGTCCATGTTTTAATTCTCCAGCTGCATACCCTTCTGCATGGATGTAACTAATCTCTTTTAATTTCAATGCTGCCTCAAGTGCAATTGGATAAGATGCACCTCTTCCTAAAAATAACGTATGATTTTTATTCTTAAACTGTTTTGCTATTAATTGCATTTTTTTCTCAAGCTCAAAGGTTTTTGATAATATTCTAGGGAGTGATTTAATTTGGTTGATAATTTTACTCTCTAGTTTTGAATCAGATGCTCTCGATAATGTTGTTGCAAGTAACAGAAGTGCAATTAGCTGTGAGGTGAATGCTTTTGTTGAAGCAACACTAACCTCGGGGCCCGCTTGCATGAGATAACTATAATCTGAAAGTCTTGTGATTGTACTTTCTGCAACGTTACAAATTGATAAGATTGATCTATATTTACTCTGTTTTGCTTTTTTTAAAGAATAAATTGTATCAGCAGTTTCACCAGACTGAGAGATCGCAACAAATAAAGTGTCTTTTGGTACGTTAATTGTTCTGTACCTGTATTCACTTGCAATTTCTGCAGTACACATAATATCTGAAACTTCTTCAATCCAATATTTAGCAACCAAAGAGGCATTATAGCTAGTTCCACAAGCTACGAAGTGGACATGCTTGATTGATTTCAACATAGAATCAGATTTTGGCCCAAATATATTTGGCAAGATTTTTGATGTGCCTAGCTTATCTTTTATTACTCTAGTAATAATATCTTTTTGTTCAAAAATTTCTTTTTGCATAAAATGTTTATAGCCATTTTTAGAAATTGCATTTGTATTCTGTTTAGTAACTGATGCTGAGCGTTTTATTCTTTTGCCTTTAACATTGAATAGCTCTATCTTATCTTTTGTTATTATTCCAAATTCATTATCATCAAGTGAGATATATTTTTTTGTTTTACTGATAAGCGCATTTATATCTGATGAGATATAGTTTGCATTCTTGCCCATTCCAATCAATAGAGGGCTGCCATTTGAGGCAACAATAATCTTGTCTGGATCCTTTTCATAAACTATACCTAGTGCAAAAGAGCCTTTAAGTTTCTTAAATGTATTAAGGAGTATATCAGACAGCTTGCTGTGTTTTTTAGAAAAGTATTCTAGTAAATGCGCAATGACTTCCGAGTCTGTATCTGATGAGAACTTATGTGATTTTTTAGACAGAAAGGTTTTAATCTCCTCAAAGTTTTCAATGATTCCATTATGCACTATTGAGAATCCACCATAATTGTGCGGGTGTGAGTTTTTTAAATTTGGTACGCCATGCGTTGCCCATCTAGTATGAGCTATTCCACAATTACCCATTAGATTATTAGTAGCTAATAGTTTTTTAAGAGCAACTACCTTGCCGGTGCATCTAAGTCTTTTTATCTTATTAGATTTTGAAATTAATGTAAGTCCAGCTGAATCGTATCCACGATATTCAAGTTTTGACAAGCCTTCTATAAGATCTTTATGGACATGCGAAGATGACGCTGCGCCAAATATTCCGCACATTATTTTTTACCCTTGATAGTTTTATTTTTCCACTTCGGTATAGATACCTGCTTACTTCTTGCAATTGTAAGACTGCCGCCACCAGGAGTATCCTTAGTAACGGTTGATCCAGCAGCAATATATGAGCCTTTCGCAACAGTTACTGGAGCCACTAGTCTTGTGCCAGAACCAATAAATGAATTGCTTTCAATTATTGTTTTATATTTATTTTCACCATCATAATTACAAGTTATACAACCTGCGCCAACATTGATATTTGAACCTAATGTTGCGTCACCTATATAACTGAGGTGATTAATTTTTGTCCCTGAGCCAATCGTAGAATTTTTAACTTCAACAAAGTTTCCAACCTGAGAATTATTTTTTAGAACAGCACCAGGTCTGATACGTGCATACGGACCAACAATACAATTATCTCCTATAGTCGCACCAAATATAATTGTATTGGGTTTGATATGGACATTTTTACCAATCTTGCATCTGTTTAGATAACAGTTATGACCTATAGTAGAATTTGAACCAATAGTGACTTTATCTTCAAAGATACAATTGATATCTATGTCTACATCTTTCTGTACTTTTAAATCACCTTTGATGTCAGTTCGTTGAACATCTCTTATTAACACTCCTTTATTGAGCAGGTTAGTTGCTTTTTTTACAAGGAGTTTCCTTTCTAAATCAACAAGATCTTTTTTAGAGTTAATTCCCATAGTTTCCAATTCATCCTTTATACTATATGTTGATATCTTATGATTATTATCACTCAATAATGAAATTAAATCAGTAAGATAAAATTCTTTCTGTTTATTATTATTATTAATCTTACCAATATATTTTCTCAGAACATGTTCTTTGATACAAATAATACCTGTATTTATCTCAGTAACTTTTTTAATTTTCTCTGAGGCATCTTTTTCTTCAACAATTTTGATTACTTTGTTTCCATGTCTAATAACACGTCCATAACCTTTTGGATTTGCTTGATTAAAGGTACCTAAACATAGATCGGATTGACTAAGTTTTTTTATCATAATGTTTAAGGACTGTGATGATATAAACGGAACATCGCCACAGAGAATCAATATGTTGTTATTGCGTTTAGATGGAATTTTCTTTAGAGCTGATTTTACTGCATCAGCGGTACCAGATGGTTTTTTTTGTAATGCACTTTTTATATTATTTTCTTTTATAAATTTCGTTAGTTCTTCTGGTGGATTGCTTAATACACAGATTATATCATTTGACTTTATTTTTCTTGCAGCATTATAGACATGTTGGATGATAGGTTCAGCTGAAATCTTAAATAGTATTTTTGATTTCAAAGAAAGCATTCTAGTGCTTTTGCCGGCAGCCAATATAATAGTTGTTAATGACACAATGGTCTCCCGGAAAAAACTATCTTTTTCCTTTCAACTTTTTAATAAGCTTAAGCTGCGCTGCTGCTTGAGCCAATTCTGTTTTTGCTTTGACCAAGTCCATGTCAGAACCACTATTTTCCATTGCTTGTCTAGCTTTTGATTCAGCTTGTTTTGCTCTTTCTTCGTCTAAATCATCTTCTCTAATAGCAGTATCTGATAATATTGTTACAGAATTAGGCTGAATTTCAAGTAAACCACCGCTGATAAAAAAAGTTTTCGTTTCAGTGTCTGATATTTGAGCGCGTACATCACCTGCCTTTAATTTAGTCATAAGAGGAGTATGTTGTGGTGAAACGCCTACTTCTCCCATCATTGCCGGGGCAAAGACCATCTGAACGTCTGCTGAGAAAAGTTCTTCTTCAGCACTAACAATATCAAGTCTAATAGTTTTATCAGACATTTTTATATTTCGTCCGCTTTTTTCTTAGCTTCTTCGATCTCACCAATCATATAGAATGCTTGTTCAGGGAGATCATCGTAGTCCCCATTTACTATTGCCTGGAAACCTTTAATGGTGTCTTTTAATGAAACATATTTCCCTGGAGTACCAGTAAACGTCTCAGCAACAAAGAATGGTTGAGATAGATATCGCTGTATTTTTCTGGCTCTGTTAACAGATAATTTATCTTCATCTGATAACTCGTCCATTCCTAAAATAGCAATAATATCTTTCAATTCTTTATATTTTTGTAGAACGCCTTGTACAGCACGTGTAGTGTCGTAATGTTCTTGTCCAATAATAGATGGGTCTTGTTGTCGACTTGTTGAATCTAATGGATCAACAGCCGGATAAATCCCAAGCTCAGCAATATTCCTTGATAGAACCACAGTTGCATCTAAATGAGCAAATGTAGTTGCTGGACTAGGATCTGTTAAGTCATCAGCAGGAACGTACACAGCTTGTATTGATGTAATAGAACCACTCTTAGTCGATGTTATTCTCTCTTGTAAGACACCCATCTCTTCTGCAAGAGTAGGTTGATACCCTACAGCTGATGGCATTCTGCCTAATAATGCTGATACTTCTGTTCCAGCAAGCGTGTATC
>JAURQW010000019.1 GCA_030835925.1 Gammaproteobacteria bacterium
AAAAAACCTATGGACATGGATATGGATAAAAAACCTATGGACATGGATATGGATAAAAAACCTATGGACATGGATATGGATAAAAAACCTATGGACATGGATATGGATAAAAAACCTATGGACATGGATATGGGTATGGATACCGAGATGACACTAGTTGATAAAGTTCTATCTTGGATGCCGCCATCTCAAGGATCATGGATGTTAAAAGATTTTATGCTTTTATTTATCATGTGGTCAGTTATGATGATAGCTATGATGACTCCATCTATACTTCCAATGTTATTATTATTTACAACTCTAAATTCAAGAAATAAAGATAATGGTAAAGAAGCAAATTCAACAATGATCCTCCTATCTGGCTACTTATTTAGCTGGGTATTGTTTAGTTTGGTAATTACATTTCCTCAGTATGCTATGCATACAAGTGGATTACTTAACCCGATGATGGAGCCCACGCATGCTTATCTTGGAACAGTCATGTTATGTTTAGCTGGAATCTATCAATTTACGCCATTTAAAGACGCCTGCCTTACAGTTTGTCAATCACCTCTAAGCTTTCTTATGAATAACTGGAAAGATGGAAAATTAGGCACCTTTATTGTTGGATACAAACATGGTTTTTATTGCATAGGTTGTTGTTGGGCGCTGATGATGACGTTATTTGCACTAGGTGTAATGAATATCATGTGGGTTATGATACTTACATTATTTATATTGTTTGAAAAACTAGCTTATAGAAGACCAATATTATATAGACAAGTTACAGGTATATTCTTTATTGGCTGGGGCATTTTCTTAGTAGTGTAGTTCTTTTGAATATTCAAAAACACATAAAAATATATGGAAAAGTGCAAGGGGTAGGTTACCGTAACTGGTTACAGTCTTTTGCAATAGAATATGGTGTTTTTGGTTGGGTTAAAAATAATATCAATGGAGAGGTTGAGGCTGTTCTAATTGCCCAAGAAGAAGTAGTTAGTGGTTTGATAGAACAATGTTATATGGGACCGCCTAACGCAAATGTTGAGAGAATATTAATTGAAGATTCAGATGACGTATATGATCTCAGGTCTTTTGAGATTGTTACTGATAATTAGTTAGAGTGATATTGTCTTCCTTGCGGCGTTTAGTCTTTCTGGGGTACCAATATCATCCCATAGGCCTAAGTATATCTCTGCATTTATATTTTTTTCTTTTTTCAGTATATCGCCTAATTCTTTATCTTTATATTTAGTAAAAAGTTTTGGGCTATATACTCCTATTCCTGTATATGTATATTTATTTCCTTGAGCTATACTTTTGCCAATAATATCAAAGTCACCGCCAGAGTAAATTGGCTTAGGCGCTAAAATAATATGTGCTAGATAATTTTCTACTAATTGATAATTAAGGTCTACAAATAGATAATTTGTCCAAATATCTGCGTTTACAACAACAAAAGCTTCATCATTAAACTCATCCAATGTTTTTCTTATACCATTGGCTGTACCAATAGGCATCTCTCCTTCATCACTGATAATTATATCGAGGCCATATTTAGACCCATTGCCAACATGATCATGAATGTAACTTCCAAGATAACCTGTATTGATAACTATTTTTTCAACTCCTGCTTCAGCTAATCTCACTATCTTGTCTTCTATTAAAGTCATATTTCCAATTTTCAACATCGACTTTGGTATGTCTCTAGTGAGTGGCATCATTCTGTTGCCTCTTCCAGCTGCCAGAATCATTGCTTGTTTAATCATAGATATTATCCAAGTTAATTTCTGAAAATACTCTTTTAACTTCTGATAGTTCTGAATATTTTGATAAAGTATTTTTGATATAGTTAAAAGTTCTTGGTATATCATCAAGGTAATTTGGCTTATTATCCCTATAATTCAGTCTTGAGAAAATCCCTATAGCTTTTAAATGCCTTTGTAAACCAGTAACGTCAAACCAATACTCAAATTCTTCATAAACTATATTATGATTCTTCTCAATTTTAGCAAAGAAAGAGCTTGTCATAGAATAAACTATTTCATCATCCCAGGCGATATAACAATCTTTTAATAGAGAAACAAGATCATAAGTAATAGGGCCAATAATAGCATCTTGATAATCAAGTACCCCAGGATTGCTTTTAGAAGTAACCATCAGATTTCTTGAATGGAAATCTCTATGCACAAAACTTTTTGGAATTTTAGAAACAATATTATATATTTCTTCAAAACACTGATAAATTTCGCTTAATTGTTTATCTGAAAGATTGATATTTAAATGTTTTCGCAAGTACCACTCATCAAAAAGTTTCATCTCATTCATCTGTTCAGATTTATTAAATTTTTCAAGACCTGTTGTATCAACTTCATTTTGCATTTTACATATGCAATCTATCGCATCTGTATATAAACAATATAATGTTTCTTTTGTTAAAATATCCAAATACTTATCATTACCTAAATCTGACATTAGTATCAATCCTCGTGATTGATTTATTTTATATATTCTAGGGATATTAATTTTAGCCTTGAATAGTCTTTGAGTAATATCTAAGAATGATGATATTGGTTCATGCTCAGGAGGAGCAACCATTATAATATTTGTTTTTTCAGTTGATGTTACTCTAAAGTATGATCTAAAGCTCGCATCAACTGACGCGCTATCGATGGAATATTTCTCAGGAAAAAATGGCTTTACCCAATCAGTTAGTTCAGATATTAAATTTTCATTCATTTGATAATCTTACATGATTATTTAATTATTTTTTATAAAAAAAGCTATACTAAATAGAAAGGTTAGTAGATTTAGATATGAATAAAAAGACAATATTTCAAGAATCAATTGATTTACAGTTAAAAGCCAAAGAAATTGGGCTAGACTGGCTAGAGGTTGATGGGGTAATTAATAAATTAAGCGAGGAAACCGATGAGGTTATTGAGGCAATAACTACGGGAGATAGATTGGCGATTAAAGAAGAGTTAGGAGATTTGTTTTTTACTTTACTTTGTTTATCTCGCCATTTAGAACAGTGCCCTGAGGAAATATTAGCCTCAGCTAATAAAAAATTTGAATCTAGATACACTAAAGTTTTAAACCATCTTAACAAGATGGATAAAAACTATGCTGACCCAGAGGAGATGGAGCAGATTTGGCAAATTATAAAGAAACAAACTTAATTAAGAATAATGCAAAATATTGAAATAAATATAAAAGATATCTTTAGTCGTTAGACATTTCTTTTTTTTTATATTTGCAATACTCAACTACTTTACAATCGAAGCATCGAGGGCTCCTAGCTATGCATGTATATCTACCCAGGATAATTAACCAATGGTGGGCATGCATTTTAAACTTGTCAGGTATATTTTTTTCTAATTTTTTTTCTACTTGAAGGACATTTTTGCCAGTTGCTATACCCAGTCTATTTGAAACTCTAAAAACATGAGTATCAACACCAATAGTTGGTTGACCAAAAGCATTGTTTAAAACAACATTAGCTGTTTTTCTGCCAACACCTGGAAGAGACTGTAGCGTGTCACGATCTTGAGGGATTTTATTATTATATTCATCAAGCAGTATTTTGCATGTTTTGATAACATTTTTTGCTTTCGCATTATAAAGGCCAATCGTCTTGATATGTTCTTTGAGTTTTTTTTCTCCAAGATTATAAATACTTTTTGCATCCGGAGCAATTTTAAATAATGGCTTAGTCGCTGCATTAACACTTTTGTCAGTTGCCTGTGCTGACAATATTACTGCAATTAATAATTGAAAGTTAGTCTTATAAATAAGCTCTGTAACTGGTTCTGGTGTAGCTTTTTTTAAAATCTGAAAGATTTTAGAAAGATCATCTTTATTCATATACTTTGGTTTGTTTACGCTTATTTTCTTCCCTTAATAAAGCATCTTTAATATAAGATTTTATTTTAGCTGAGGAAGCCAGTCTTTCTCTTGCTAGAACCTTTTCTTTTTTTTGATTATTTAATCTAAGTTTCTTATTATTATAAAAATTCTTTGACTGATAAGATTTTTGACTTGGCCAGGCCCATGATTCTTCAGCTGGATTGACAATCATCTCCATGCAATTTACAGGGCATTCTGAAATACAGAGCTCACAACCATTACATTGGTCATTTATTATGAAGTGGATCTTATGTTTTGCGCCAATTATGGCATCAACTGGACAAACTTTAATACAAATTGTACATCCTATGCAATCCTCATGTTTAATTTCCGCTATTGAGAATTTTTTAATCTCATTAACTGTAATTACTTTTTGTGATTGTCGTAATATATTTCTTAGTTGATTTTCTGTTTGTAGCGATCCTGGCTCGCATCTATTTAAACTTTCATTATTATTTATAATAGCTTCAGCATATGCTTCACAATCTTTATATTCACATTTCTTACATTGAAGTTGAGGTAAAGCTTCTAAAATTATATCCTTTAAATCTTTATCCTTTGATGTCATTACGATACCTTTGATCCTGGCAAAACATCTTTTTCAGGCTGAAGAACTATTATCTCTCCATCATTTTGTGTAGCTAGCATCATTCCATCTGATGTCCCAAACTTCATTTCTCTTGGTAATAGATTGGCTATTACTACGACCAGTTTATTAATCAAGTCTTCAGGTGCATATGATTTCTTAACGCCAGCATAAATGATTCTTTTTTCCTCACCTATATCAACATCAAGTTTTAACATTTTTCTTGAATCTTCTACTTCTTCAGCATGTAGTATTTTTCCTATCCTAAGATCTATTTTAATAAAATCTTCGATTGTAATTTTATCATCCGTCATAATTTTTCTCCTTTATTAAAATTTTTCATAGACTTTATATCCTCATCGTCAATGCGCTTAATAATTGGTTTAAATTTATTAATTTTTTTATTGAGCAATAACTGATCTAGATTTGCCCAGCTTATTGGTTCACATATTAAGATATCTTCTACTTTGACAGATATATTCGGTAGTATGGGCTTCAGATAGCCAATCAAAATCCTAAAAAGATTTAGTCCATCTGTACAAATTTTTTGAACCAAGACTCTATCATTATCATTTTTTATTTTGACCCAAGGTTTTTCAGTATCAAGGTACTTATTAATTTTATCAGCCAATGAGGATATGAGTCTGACATTAGTTGAGTAATTTCTAAGTTCATAATTTTTAATAATTTCTTCCTTTCTAGATAAACATTCTTTAATCAAATCATTATTCTCTGATGAGTCTGATAAAATATCATCAAAATCTTTATTAACAAATTTTGCGCATCTACTACCTATATTTATTATTTTCCCAATTAAATCAGAATTGACCCTTGACTGGAAATCATCGAAATTGAGATCGATATCCTCAATTTTTGATGTGAGTCTACTTGCAAAATAGTATCTTAAATATTCTGGTTCAAGAAAATCAAGATAGGTTCTAGCGTTAAAAAATGTTCCTCTTGATTTAGACATTTTCTCACCATCAATTGTTAAGAAACCATGACAATAAACTGCGTTAGGCTTTCTAAAATTAGCTCCTTCTAGCATTGCAGGCCAAAAAAGTGCATGAAAATAAGCTATGTCTTTTCCAATAAAATGATATAGCTCTGTTGTTGAATCCTTATTCCAAAATTCATCAAAATTTATTTTATGCTTCATACAATAGTTTTTAAATGAAGCAATGTAACCCACAGGTGCATCTAGCCATACATAAAAATATTTGTCTTTAGTATCAGGAATATTAAATCCAAAATAGGGCTTATCTCTAGTTATGTCCCAGTCAGCCAGTCCTTCTGACAACCATTCGCTTAGTTTATTCCTTATTTCTGGTTGTGTTGTTTCATTAGAAATCCATTCTTTTAAAAAATCATTATAGTTACTCAGTTTAAAGAAAAAATGCTCGGTTTCTTTTGTTATAGGAGGCGTATTTGTAACGACTGAGATTGGGTTTATAATCTCTGTTGATGAATATGTTCCACCGCACTCTTCACATGAATCCCCGTATTGATCTTGAGCCCCACATTTTGGACATTCGCCTTTAATGTATCTATCAGGTAGAAACATTTTGGCTTGATCATCATAAAATTGCTCTATTGTTTTAGAGATAATATCCTCTTTTTCTTTGAGTTTCCCATAAATATATGAGGAATATTCTTTATTTTCATCCGAATGTGTAGAATGATAATTATCAAATTCTATATAAAAATCAGAGAAATCTTTACAATGTTCTTTATAATTTTTCTCAATTAACTCCTCAGGATTAATTCCTAATTCATGAGCTTTTAGCATTATAGGTGTGCCATGAGCATCATCAGCACATATATAAATGCACTGATTTTCTGACATTTTCTGATTACGAACCCAAATATCTGTTTGGAGATACTCAACTAGGTGGCCTAAATGAATGGAACCATTTGCATAAGGTAATGCACTTGTAACTAATATTTTTCTCATTGGCACTTTAATTTTGTTGTATTAAATTTTTATATAAACGCTATAATATATCAATCTGAGATATATAAACTATATTTTACAGTATAAATGGAGAAAATAGTCTAATGCAAAAGGAAAACATCGAAGCGATTTTAAAGGATTACCAATGCCCATACATGGGAACAGATCTTGTCAGCGGCAATACCGTAAAAGAAATTAAAGTAGAGGGCAAGAATGTTTCAATAAAAGTTGTTCTAGGATGGCCTGCTGAGGGCATAATGACAGCTTTTCATGAGAACTTAAATGCTAAGATCATGGATGCATACCCAGATATCCAGCTGACACTCGATTTGAGCTATGAAGTTATCCCGCATACAGTCCAAGGAAGTATCGATAGAATTAAAGGGATAAAAAATATTATCGCGGTCGCGTCCGGTAAGGGCGGTGTTGGTAAGTCTACGACTTCAGTTAATTTAGCTTTAGCTTTAAAAGAAGAAGGTGCAACGGCTGCTATTCTAGATGCTGATATATACGGCCCAAGTATACCAAGAATGTTGGGCTTAAATGGACGTCCTGATTCAGAGGATGGAAAAAAACTTGAGCCAAAAGTTGGCCATGGTTTACAAGCTATGTCTATAGGCCTTTTAGTAGAAGAAGATACACCGATGATATGGCGCGGACCAATGGTAACACAAGCTCTAGAGCAGCTATTAACGGATACAAACTGGGAAGATGTAGATTTTTTAATTATTGACTTACCGCCAGGAACTGGCGATGTACAGCTAACACTATGCCAAAAGATACCATTAAGTGGCGCCGTCATAGTTACAACGCCTCAAGATATATCATTGATCGATGCCAGAAAAGGTTTAAAAATGTTCGAGAAAGTTGAAGTTCCTGTACTAGGAGTTGTAGAAAATATGAGTACATTCATATGTCCCAAATGTGGAACCACAGAAAGTATTTTTGGAGAAGGTGGCGGCGAGCAGTTGGCTACAGAAAATGATGTGAAGTTATTGGGTGAATTGCCACTTCAAAAATCTATTAGAGAAGAGATGGACAAGGGAACACCGACTGTATCAGAAAATCCAGAGTCTCCTACGTCTATGGCTTATAGAGAAATAGCACGTAAAATGGCAGCGACTTTATCTATGCGTAAGAAAGATTACTCTTCGGCATTTCCAAAGATCGTTATTCAAAACGACTAAACCATAGATAACATGTTCATAGCTTTAGAGATAATATATGTCTTGAGCTACTAGTTAATCTAAAATAAAGCGTCTAACGTGAAAATATTATACAATAGGTGATTATGGCAATTAAATCAGATAAATGGATAAAAGAAATGGCTTTAAATCATAATATGATCGAGCCTTTTCAAGCAGATCAAGTCAAATCAAATGATAATGGTAAAATAGTTTCTTATGGCACATCCAGTTATGGATACGATGTTCGTTGTGCAGATGAATTTAAAGTATTCACTAATATAAATTCAACTATGGTTGACCCAAAGAACTTTGATGATAAAAGTTTTATAGATATTAAATCAGATGTTTGTACAATTCCTCCTAATTCTTTCGCTTTAGCTAGAACTGTTGAATATTTTAGAATTCCAAGACAGGTTTTAACTTTATGTTTAGGGAAATCCACTTATGCTAGGTGTGGTATTATCGTAAACGTTACACCTTTAGAGCCAGAGTGGGAAGGACATGTAACTTTGGAATTTTCAAACACTACGTCACTGCCTGCAAAAATATATGCCAATGAAGGTGTTGCTCAATTTATATTTTTAGAATCTGATGAAGTATGCCAAACATCATATAAAGATAGAGCTGGAAAATATCAAGGACAGAAAGGCGTCACTCTTCCAAAAACTTAATTTTGACAGAATACATCATTAATCAAATGCTTCAAAAAAACTTTCATGATAAGGATGGCTGGAACAATAGTCTTTGCCAGTTTACTGATAAGAATATCTTTCAAACGTTCGAATGGGGAGAATTAAAAAAACATGAGGGCTGGGAAGTCTTACAGATTGCTGTAACGGATAATGAGACTTTAAAATGTATCCTTATTGCACAAGTTCTAATAAAGAGAATATTAGGGATCAGGATTGCTTGGTGCCCTGGTGGACCACTAATTCAATGTGACAATGTTCAAAATGGTATTAATGCTCTAGATAAATTTCAAGAGGCTATATATGAGGAAAATATATTTAATCTCCGCTGTAAACCATATATGCGTAATTCGCCTAATAATCATAAACTATTTTCTAATATACCTAAATCAAAAAATTTATATACAAGTTCAAAAAGTAATATTATTAAAATAGTTTCAGGTGATGATTTTTTAAAACAAGTCAAAAAGAAACATCGTTACTATATTAAGCAGTCCGAAAAATCTGGTCTCATTTGGAAAGTTTGTCAAGGTTCAGATACTGCTAAAGTATTTAAAATAGTTTATGATGAAATGAAAAAGAATAAAAATTTAAATCTACCCATAATTGATATAGATGATTTCTCTAAAATCCTTGGTTATGATAATAATGAAAATCCAAGGCTTTTTACATATGCTGGGTTTGTGAATAATATTCCAGTTTCAGTATGTTTGATAAGTATATTGGATGATAAAGCTTTTTATCACTATGCTGCTTCAACTGAAAGAGGTCGGGAATTATCTGCCTCTTATGGAATGATATATAACTTAATTAAGGAACTAAAATGTTTGTCTATTGATGAACTTGATTTTGGAGGCATATCGTCTGATGGGTCTTCTGCTGGGGTTGATTTTTTCAAACTTGGTTTTAATGGAGATGAACTATCAAAACTCGGAGAGTTTGATATTAGTAAATCAAAAGTATATAGTTACTTCTTCAATAAACTACTTCAATTCAAAAAAAACACATAAGGGACAATATAATGAATATCAATACTATTAAGTGGACTAGCACTTTTTTTATTTTATCAGGTATCTTGATGGCACAATTTGAAATGTATCCATACTATATTTTCGCACACTCTTTGGGCGCAATTGGTTGGCTTATTTCAGGTTATTTAATGAATGATAAAGCCGTTATGACTAACTTTGGTTTACAAATACCAATTTTTATAATTGGTTATATTAATTATTTCGTTGGATAGACTAATCTAATAAAGTTCGATATAGCGTAAATCTATGTTTGCCTGAAAATTCCTTCCAATGGCCACGACTCCAATAGTCTGAATATCAATTGATGAAACATCAGAGGGTTGATAGAAATTAGATTTCTTGAAATCTTTCAGGGGTAATTCAATAACCTGCCATTCTTCCGTCGCAATAAAATTTGATTGATAGTATTGCCATGGTAAAAATAAATATTTAGTTCTTATATGGAGTGCATATTCCTCATTATTCCCTCTTACTTGAATTCTTATGCCTTTATATAATTTTCCATCAGGGTGATTATTAATCTTAGTTCGAAATTGTAGAAAACCGCCATTATTTTTAGTTGAAACATTACCTTGCATATTATAGTGAGCATCTTCTCCTTCAATCACAGTTTCAAATGTCCCCTCAGAGACACCGCCCATTACTTTATCTGAAACAAAGCACCATCGTTTAGAATTTTCCTCGCAAAAGTCAGCTTTTTCAGCTTCCCCATTCATAGTAGAATTTTTCATATCATCAATAATCATGGTTTCTGCCCATATAGATTTCCCATATAAAATAAAAATAGAAAATAATAAAACATAAATATATTTATCTAAAGGATATACATTCCCACTCATTACTTTTTGCCTGTTTAATTAGTTTATTATCACCATCAACTACGATAGCAGTTTTTACTTTTTCCAAAAGAGGTAGATCATTGAATGAGTCAGAGTAGAATGTTGCCTCTGATAAATCATACCCATTTGTTTTTACCCAATCCTCAACTTTAGTAACCTTTCCTTCTCTAAAACATGGGATACCATCCACTTCTCCTGTGAATTCATTATTTTTAATTACGAATTCAGTAGCAATAAGGTCATCTATTTCAAAAAGATCTGCGATAGGTCTTGTAACAAAACTATTGGTAGCTGTTGCAATTATCACTCGTCCTTCAGATTTTTTTTTATTTACCATTTCAATAGCTTTATTTAACATCATTGGTTTAATTTTATATTCTATAAAATCTTTTCGTAACTCTAGTAGTTTTGATAGTTTATTTTGCATTAGTGGTTTAAGACAAAAAGCCAAAAAACTTTCGATATCTAAATTTCCATCATAATAACTATCATAAAAGCGCTCACTTTGCAGAAGAAAATCATCCGATACAACATTTTTTTCAACAATATATTGCCCCCAAGCTCTATCGCTATCGCCAGCCAAAAGGGTATTATCTAGATCAAATATTGTTAAATTAGGCATATGATGTACTTCAATTCCAAATATATTTTATCATCTATTCTATGATTAAGAATGTTAATTTATTAATTATTAATTATCTCAATACCTCATATATATTAAGTTTATTAATGTTTTGTTATAATACAGATTCATGAATAAGAAAAATTATAGAAAAGGGGTTGGAATTGTCGTTGTTAATAATGACGGTCAGTTTTTCCTGGGTAAAAGAGTTGGAGCTGAAGCTTGGCAATTTCCTCAAGGTGGCATTGATCAAGGAGAGTCGCCAGAGCAGGCTTTGTATCGTGAGCTATATGAAGAGACTGGAATTAAAAAAGATAAAGTCGAAATAATCTCAATTAGTCGAAAATGGCTTGTTTATCACATTCCACATGTTTATCAGCGTTTTAATAAAAAATATGATGGAGCTATGCAAAAATGGTTTCTCCTAAAATTCATTGGCGATAATCAAGACATAGATCTTAATGTCTTTAATCATGCAGAATTTGATGGTTGGAAATGGGCTGATAAAAAAACGGCTATTAATAATGTAATTAGATTCAAAAAAGGTGTCTATGAAAGTATCTTTAATGAGTTTGAGGATGTTCTAAAGGCTTTTAAAAATCACTAAGTAGACAATTAGAAATAGTAATATAACAGGGACTTCATTAAAAAACCTAAACCAAACATGTCCATGAGTAACTCGATTGCATTTAAAGTCATACATAATTTTACCGCACCATATGTGATAAAAAGCTAACAAGGCAACTAAGAATATTTTAAGTTTTAACCATAATAAAACTTCATGATACTGGATTAACAAAACACCAAACACTATTGTTAGTATTCCACCAGGTGTCATTATTCCCCAAAATAGCTTCCTCTCCATTATTACAAATCTATCATGAGATATTTTATCATCTGACATTGAATGGT
>JAURQW010000020.1 GCA_030835925.1 Gammaproteobacteria bacterium
AATGCCAATTTTTGTTTGGACTTGGTTGATTACAGCGTTCTTATTAATTGCATCTATGCCTGTTTTGGCTGGCGCTATCGCTATGTTATTAACTGATAGATTTTTTAGACCTGCTTTTTTAATCAAATGACTACGATGCACGCTTTGGTAATGATTTTTGGTGCAGTGATGCCAGCATTTGTTGGGCTAGCTAATTGGCAGTTACCAATAATGATTGGAGCGCCTGATATGGCTCTTCCAAGATTGAATAATTGGAGTTTTTGGATTTTACCATTTGCGTTCACAATGATGCTAAGCACTCTATTTATGGAGAGTGGTGGCCCAGCGGCAGGTTGGACATTGTATCCACCATTATCCCTTCAGGGCGGAGACTCAATGCCATTCGTTATTTTATCGATTCACTTATTAGGTCTTTCATCTATCTTAGGTGCGATTAATGTGATAGCAACTATACTTAATATGAGAGCTCCTGGAATGACGCTAATGAAAATGCCAATTTTTGTTTGGACTTGGTTGATTACAGCGTTCTTATTAATTGCATCTATGCCTGTTTTGGCTGGCGCTATCACAATGTTATTAACTGATAGATTTTTTGGAACTACTTTTTTCACTGCATCTGGCGGTGGTGACCCTGTATTATTTCAACACATTTTTTGGTTCTTTGGGCATCCAGAAGTATACATATTAATATTACCTGCATTTGGTATCGTATCTACGATTATCCCGGCATTCTCTAGAAAAAAATTATTTGGGTATGACTCAATGGTGTATGCAACAGCATCAATTGCATTACTTTCTTTCATAGTATGGGCGCATCACATGTTTACTGTTGGAATGCCATTGGCTGGAGAATTATTCTTCATGTTTACAACTATGCTTATTGCTGTACCTACTGGTGTGAAGGTATTTAATTGGGTAGCGACAATGTGGAAAGGCTCAATGACTTTTGAAACTCCGATGTTATTTGCATTGGCATTTATCGTTTTATTCACTGTAGGTGGTTTCTCAGGTTTAATGCTAGCTATGGTGCCTGCTGATTTTCAATATCATGATACTTACTTTGTGGTTGCTCACTTTCATTATGTTCTTGTACCAGGAGCTGTTTTTGCAATCATAGCTGCTGTATATTACTGGTTACCAAAATGGACGGGTAAAATGTACAATGAAGGTTTAGGTAAACTACATTTCTGGCTAACAACAATTTTTGTAAACTTAACTTTTTTCCCAATGCATTTCGTTGGTTTAGCTGGAATGCCAAGAAGGATCCCAGATTATGCTGTACAATTTGCTGACTTTAATGCAATTGCATCTGTAGGTGCATTTGGTTTTGGATTATCTCAATTGTTATTTGTCTATATATTATTTAATACATTAAAACAAAAGGTAACTGCAGAAGATAAATGCTGGGATGGAGCAGAAGGTTTAGAGTGGACACTGTCCTCACCACCTCCATATCATTCATTTGATAAAGCTCCAAAAATAGATTAATGAAAAACTTTAAAAAAACATATCTTTCTCTAACACTCTTTGCGGTGTTCATGTTTTCTTTTTCATACATGTTGGTTCCTCTGTATGATATTTTTTGTGAAATTACTGGATTAAATGGTAAAACCAATCAAACAAAAGTTTTAAATATTGATGAAAACCCTGCCGAGAGATATGTGAAGGTTAAATTTACATCAACTATAGCAAACTCAGCACCGTTCATTTTTGAACCAGTTGATCGAGAAATGACAGTTCAAATAGGAAAGATTTATAATACCTTATATACACTAACTAATAATTCTAATTCTATTAAGCATGCAACAGCTAGCCCAAGTGTTGTTCCTAGTGAAGATGCAGAATATTTTAAAAAGATTGAATGTTTTTGTTTTAGTCAACAAGAAATTAATGGACTTGAAACTAAAGAGCTGCCATTACAATTTATTATTGACGATGACCTGCCTCTAGATACTAAGACCTTGATATTATCTTATACAATGTTTAACACAACAGATCAAATTGGATCAAATTAGGAGAATTAAATTATGAGTAGTTCAAATGGTTATTATGTACCTCATGAAACTAAATGGCCTTTCTTAAATACCGTAGCTCTTATTGTATTATTTATAGGCTTAGCAAATTATATGAATGGTTATACTTCTGGCATGAGTATAATGTTCACTGGGTTAGCGCTTGTCTTGATAATTACTTATGGGTGGTTCTCAGAAGTGGTGCGAGAAAGTGAATCAGGAACGTACAATGCTCAAGTTGACATCTCTTTTAGATGGGGAATGGTCTGGTTTATTTTTTCAGAAGTAATGTTTTTTGCAGCATTTTTTGGTGCCCTTTACTATGCCAGAGAACTTTCTCTCCCATGGTTAGGTGGAGCTGGCTCTAAAGTATCAACAAATATTGTGTTATGGCCACAATTTGAGAATGTATGGCCATCAAATGGACCAACCAATGCTGGTGGTGATTTTACTTTAATGAAAGCGAGTGGTATTCCAGCTATCAATACATTAATACTACTAACAAGTGGACTCACAGTCACATGGGCTCATCATGGTCTTAAAGAACAAAACAGAAATAAACTGATCTATGGCCTAGCATTAACTGTTTTACTAGGTTTTATATTTGTTGGTTTCCAAGCCTATGAATATATGCATGCTTATTCAGATTTAAATCTTAAAATGACCTCAGGTATCTATGGATCTACGTTCTATATGTTGACAGGATTCCATGGTTTTCATGTGACGCTTGGAGCAATCATGTTAACGGTTATATTATTTAGATGTACGAAGGGACATTTTTCCGGTGATAATCATTTTGGATTTGAGGCTGTTGCTTGGTACTGGCATTTTGTTGATGTTGTTTGGCTTGGATTATTTGTTTTTGTATACTGGTTATAATTACTAAATACCATGCGGTTGTAGTAAATCAAAATAGTACCCAAAGATAAGTAGAGCGAACAATATCACAGACAAGATAATCCTAGTTTTCAGAGAATGAAACCCTTTATTTGAAGGCTTTTTATCAGTCATAATATAAAAAAAGCCCGCAGCAAGATTATAAATGATTAGCGCTAGTAATATTAATATTATATATTTCATTTTAAACAAACCAAGATTCTTAAATCAGCATACAAAAAAATAATGATTAAAACTATTAAATATTTTACTTTTTTATCTCTAATAGCACTATGCCTAATATTAGGGTTTTGGCAGATTGATAGAGGTAACGAGAAAAGCTATATATATAATTCTTATATGGGTGGTCTTTTAGAAGCGCCAGAACACTTTAATAAGTTACCTGATAAACCAAGTCAGTTTACTAATGTTATAATTGAAAAATCAATATTTTCTGCTTTACCTGGCAAGCACTTCCTTTTAGATAATAAAGTTTTTGAGCGCAAGGCTGGCTATGAAGTTTTATCACCTGTTTTAATAGACAACAAAATTTTGCTAGTAAACAGAGGTTGGGTTACTAATCATAACAGGCAACGATTGCCTAATATCCTAAACCTTAATAATAATAATCTTATTGGGTATGTTTACTATTATGGAGATGCATATGAATTAGAAGAGCAGAAATATTCATCGGTTTTCCCGATGGTTATTCAAAGTATAGAAATTGATGAAATATCTAATGTTCTAGATGCAGAAGTGCTCCCATATATATTAATCTTATCAAAAAGTGATAGTGATAATTATACTATACAGCCTAAATATAAAAAGAATCCTAAGTTAAAGCATTATATGTATGCAGGGCAATGGTTCCTTTTTGCAATAATAGGTCTAGTTTTTATGTTAATTTTACTAAGGAGAGACAAATGAATTCTAATCAAGTCAAATTAGTGTTAATAATATCAATTTTTATAATACCTTTTTTCATATCTTTTATGTTACTCGATGATTATACAGAAGATAAAGAATGGGTCACCACTAATTACGGAAAACTAATTAAACCAGTTTTACCAATAAATAATGAGGTTGTTAAAACTAGATCTAATATTAGTAATACAACTGAATTTAATGGAAAGTGGTCTTTAATGTACTATTTAAAAAATGATTGCTTAAGTTCATGTGAAGAGAGTATTTATATGTTGCGACAAGTTAACACTGCGCTAGGTAAAGATATGAACAGGTTACAGAGAATTTTAATACATGATCATAATGTAAAACATCCATATAATCTTAAAGAACTTTATCCAGGCATGATTTATATCTATGATAAACCCAATAATCTGCATGGTATATTAAGCACTATTTCAGAAAATCAATCATCGATATTCTTAATTGATCCTCTTGGTAATGTTATACTAAAATATGATGAAGAGTTTCAAGGAAAGAAACTTTTAAAAGATATTAAGAAACTTCTAAAGTTATCAAGGATTGGATAATAATGAGTCTAAATACACTTAAAAATATTTGTTACTTTGCTGCAACTTTTACCTTAGTCGTTATTTCTGTTGGTGCGTGGGTCAGGTTAACAGATGCGGGACTTGGCTGTCCTGATTGGCCTGGTTGTTACGGCATTTTAAGTACTCCTAATACAGAAGAAGAATTATTGAAAGCGAAAGAACTGTACCCAGATTCCACAATAGATATCGGGAAAGCTTGGAGGGAAATGTTCCATAGATACTTAGCAGGTACTTTAGGAATTCTAGTCTTTTTTATATCATACTTAACACTGAAATATGCTAAACATGTTCCTAAAATATATCCAATTTCACTCTCTATCTTAATAGTTGTTCAATCTACCATGGGTATGTTGACAGTTACACAGCTAGTTAAACCTACAATAGTTACAACTCATTTAATTTTAGGCATGACTACTGCTACTCTATTATTATGGAATGGGCTTCAAGTTCAACTCAAGCACAAAAATACTAACCTAGATTTCAAATTAATAAATCTGATTGTTATTTGTATATTAGCACTGATCTTGCAGATTATCTTGGGAGGATGGACGAGTACAAATTATGCATCGTTAGCATGCACTGATTTTCCTAAATGCCTCAATCAATGGTGGCCTGCTAATATGAACTTTTCTGATGCTTTCACAGTATTTAATTTACCTGATATAAATTATGAGAAAGCTCCATTAGTTTATGAGGCAAAATTAGCAATACATTTTACACACAGAGTGGGGGCTATGATAATTACATTATTATATGCGATGTTATTTATATACTTATTTTATGTTCAAGATAATAAAACTATAAAAAATATTGGACTTTTTGTATTTACAGTATTTGTTTTCCAAATATTTTTGGGTATTTCGAATGTCTTAATGAGTCTGCCTATCAGTATTGCTGTTCTCCATACAGTTAATGCATCTATTTTATTATTAAGCATGATTACATTGCTTTTCTATTCGACATACCACACCCAAGAATGATAATATCTACTCATGCAAAACTACTCAACATATAATACAAATAATATCATAAATTTAGTGCGTGAATTCATAGCCTTAACTAAGCCTAGAGTCAATCTATTGATTATGTTTACTGCTATAGTCGGTATGTTGCTGGCACACCAATCTACGTTAAATTATGAATTGATTTTTTTTGCCAGCATAGGCATTGGGCTAGCGGCTTCTGCAGCAGCTATTATTAATCATGTTGTTGATCAAAAAATAGATTCAATTATGGATCGGACAAAATCGAGACCTCTTGTTAACGGCTCAATAAAGCCATTACATGCTATTTATTTTGCGTTATTTCTATCTTTTGGGTCTATTTCTCTATTATATTTGCTGGTTAATACCCTAACAGCACTTCTAACGTTTCTATCTATAATTATCTACTCAGTTATTTATTCTGTGTATCTAAAGAATCTTACTTCTCAGAATATTGTTATAGGTGGTATAGCTGGAGCCATGCCTCCATTATTAGGCTGGACTTCAATTACAAACCAAATAGAACCGTTTCCACTCGTTTTATTTTTAATAATATTTCTATGGACACCGCCACATTTTTGGGCGCTAGCAGTTTATAAATATGAAGATTACAAAAAAGCTGATATTCCTATGTTACCTGTAACACATGGAAGAGACTTTGCGAGACTACATATATTTTTATATTCAATATTACTTTTTTGCATAACATTATTTCCATACCTTCTGGAGTTATCAGGATTCATCTATCTGTTTGGGACTATATTTATTGGATTAAAATTCGTTATTGATTCTTATACACTAATGATGACGAAATCTAGCAGGAAAGCTATAGATTTATTCAGATACTCTATTACTTATCTTGCTCTATTGTTTGCTTTTTTATTGATAGACCATTATTGGTATTTGAATATTAATTAAGCTATTAATATACTGTCTTTGATAAGGCTTAATGATTTATTTTCAATCTGTCTAACCCTTTCTTTTGAAATATTATATTTCTTAGATAAGTCATCGAGTGTACTTTTATTTTCTAACAAATATCTCTGCTGTATTATATCTTTGCTTCTAGCATCTAACTTCAACATAGCTTGTTTTAGTTTAGAGATATTATCGGAACACTCATCTTCACACTCAAGTTTTTTTGATGGGTCCATGTTGTCAGTTAAATAGGATGATGGTGAAAGTTCATCTTCTTCCGTAGGATCATATGAAATATCACTTCCGCTTAGTCTTGATTCCATCTGTGTAATTGTTTCAGGTTTAACATCAAGTTCATTAGCAATATTTTTTCTCTCTGATTCTGTCAACCAATTAGATGTTGTTTTCTTACTTTTAAGTTTAAAAAATAATTTCCTCTGCGCCTTAGTTGTGGCAACTTTAACAATTTTCCAGTTCTTGATGACAAATTCATGTATCTCAGCCCTTATCCAATAAATTGCAAAAGATAATAATCTAACATTTTTTTCTGGATCATACCTTTTAACAGCTTTCATTAAACCTATGTTTCCTTCTTGTATTAAGTCAATTAAAGGTAAACCATAACCTTTATAAGTTTTGGCTACATGGACAACAAATCTTAAGTGTGCCATGACTAGTTTTCTAGCTGCATCTAAATCATCAGAAGAATGGAGTTTTTTAAAGAGTATAAGTTCCTCTTCTTTGGACAGCAGTGGCGTTTCCCTTAACTGGTTAAGGTAATGGTCTAGTGTATCGCCATATTCAAGTGATTGCGATAAGTCTGTTGGTAAATTTTCAATAAGTTCATTACTCATTAGTCTAGCTCCTACAAGATAATTATAATGCCATATTTATTGTATTCAAGGCTAATAATCAAATATTTATGATAATTATCAACATTTTAGGTGGTTTCTGTTAATTAATTCTATATTTACACAATTAAAATGTGATTTTGATAATTTCAATATTTGATATAATCATGATTATTACATCATGAACAGATTATTTAATAAAAAGCTACTATTTGTGCTGGTTTGGTTTCTACCATTAACACAGGCTTACTCGATGAATTTTTCTGATCGATCGATTGATTATAGCCTATCAAACGGATTAAACGTTGTGCTGATTAAGGATACAAGAAGCCCCATCGTAGTATCCAGTATATGGTATAAAGTTGGTTCTAGTTATGAGCGTGAGGGAATTTCTGGGATTTCACATATATTAGAACACTTGATGTTTAAGGGTACAAAAACAATGAAGCCAGGAGAGTTTTCTAGAAAAATTAAACAGATAGGTGGCTCAGAAAACGCATTTACTGGTAGAGACTTCACTGGATATTACCAAAAGGTACATAAAGATTATTTAGAGTTATGTTTAGAATTAGAGTCAGATAGAATGAATAATTTGATTTTTGTTCAAGATGAGGTTAGCAAAGAAATTGAGGTTGTAAAAGAAGAAAGGAGGCTCAGAACCGATGACCAACCTATTTCAAAATTATTTGAGAAAATAAATAACCAGATCTTTGGGATGACTCGATATGGTATTCCAATTGTGGGTACTATGGATGATATAGGTAGTATAAAAATTAGTGATTTGAAAGAATGGTACGATAATTACTATACTCCAAGCAATGCAACAGTTATTATTGCTGGCGATATAGATTTTATCAAAACAAAAAAAATGATTGAGAAACACTATGGTCAAATAGAAGACCGTAAAGTTATACGATCTGTAGATTCTCTTAATCATAAAATATCCTATAAGGACATTTTAGTGCGCGATAAAGTCTCTCAGCCTATAGTTTTAATGTCTTATAAGCATGAACCTTTTTCTGATGACAACAAAAAGGATATGTATGCTCTAGAATTATTATTTGAGTTAATGGATGGCAGTAATTCCTCGAGGTTTACTAAGAACCTTGTAGATAAAAAAAAGGTAGCAATGAATACCTTTATTTCATTTGATACTTATTCTGCAAATGATAATTTAATCACATTGGGTGGTTCGCCTCGATCAGGTATTTCCATAGATCAGTTTAAAAATGAAATGCTTAATGAGTTTGAGGTTTTTGTTAAAAAAGGCCTAGAAGAAGGTGAGCTTGATCGGATAAAATCTCGGTTATTAGCAAATAATATATACAAATTTGATTCTGTATTTTATCAAGTGATGCAAGTTGGGATGCTAGAAACTAAAGGCTATAATTGGGAGCTCCTAGATACATATATAAATGATATAAATAGCATAAATGAAAATGACTTAAAAAAAATTGCTAGCAAGATAATATTAAATAAAGAATACTTGTATTCATCAATTCTACCAAAATCATGAAATATTTTATCAGTCTTATTGCGCTAATATTTTCACTATCAGCACAATCATATCCTAAAATAGACATCATCAAGGATAACAGTAACTATTTGTTGGTTAACGAGGAATCACTGCCGATTATTGATGTAGGCATATTATTTGCTTTTGGAAGTAAAAATGATTCGTCAAAGAAAGGAATTACAAACTTTTCTTTTGAATTATTACATCAACAAGTATTGAACAATAAAAAATTTATTAACATATTTGAAGAGGTTGGTGCTCAGTTTAGCTCTAGCGTTAACAGAGAATCTACTAGTATTTCAATAAGATTCATTAGTTCTGATGAAAATATAACTATAATCTCTCAAGCTCTTGGGAGAATGCTAGCGAATAGAGATATTTCTGTTGAGACGTTTGATTTGACAAAGGAAACTATTTTAAAGAGCATTGAGGCTAGGGACTTAGATCCAGCATCAATACTTTCTTATAAATCTAATGAAGAATATTTTATTAATTCCAATCTTTCACATCCAGTGAATGGTTATCGTAAAGATATATTAGATGTATCCCTTGATGATATAAAAACTCATCTCGATAATATTTTAACCCAGGGAAATATAAAATTCAGTTTCGTAGGAGATATTAGGGAGTCTCAAACTATGAAATTTATCTCGAATACATTATCAAATATTCCAGGAAGTGCTAATGAGAAGATCAGTGCTAGGAGTATAAAATCTAATAATGATTTACTTTCAAAAACGCTAAAAATAAATCATGATAGTAAACAAACACATATATCTATGCTTATTCCGGCAATCACTAGAGATGATGAAGATTTTTATAACCTGCTTGTTGCTAACTATATATTTGGAGGGAGTGGATTTGGTTCAATGTTGATGAGAGAAATTAGAGAAAAAAATGGCCTTGCTTATTCGGTATTCAGTTATTTAGTTCCCTATAAAAATGAAGGCATTCTTAAAATTGGTATGCAAACTGAAACTAAAAATGCTGATAAAGCTATAGAGATAATTAATGAGCAGATAAATTTGTTTAAAGAATTCAATTTCGATGAAAAGAGAATTGACGCAGCTAAACTAGGTTTGATTAGAAGTTTTGAACTCAGATTTGATAGTAATAAAAAAATCTTGAGTACTTTATCTGCAATCAATGATTTAAACATGCATGAAGATTATTTCGAAAAATATATAAAAGGAATTCAAAGTGTTAATAAGGATGGTATCAAAAAAGCAATTGAGTCAAAAATTCTCTTTGATAGGAAACTTGTGATTACTGTAGGTAATAATTAATTGCTCAATAATAAGCTGAAAATCACTGGCGGCTTGTTGAAATCAAGAAACCTTTCGTTTAATCCTGAGAAATCACTTAAGCCCACAAAGTCCTATATTAGAGAATCAATTTTTAATATTATTAAAATTGAAAATACAATGAGTTGCTTGGATCTATTTTCTGGTAGCGGAATACTCTCTGCTGAGTTTCTCTCAAGAGGCGCAGAAAAGGCAGTATTGGTTGAGAATAATCGCAAAACATGCCAAAAAATTAACAGTGAATTCAAAAACTTAAAAATAAAAAACTATGATCTCCTGTGTCTTAACGTTTTAGTATTCATCAAAAATCATAAAAATAAGGAATATGACATAATATTCATTGATGCGCCATTTGATACTAACGATTTATATAAGTCACTAAAATTACTCGATGAGAATGGATTTTTAATTAAAAATGAATATATTTATATAGAGCAGAATAAAAAAGACTATAATTTAGAAGTTATCTCCATTATTAGTAAGACACATAATATATTAAAAGATTTGAGTATAGGCGATGTTAGTTATACAATCGCAAAGAAAAGAGATAAATAAATGTCATTAATAGCAGTATACCCAGGAACCTTCGATCCAATCACTAATGGACACTCCGATCTAGTTAATCGGGGTGTAAAAATATTTGATAAAGTTATTATAGCTGTAGCACAAAATCCATCAAAAAATACTTTATTTACTGTAAAAGAACGAATCGAATTCATACAAGAAATATTTGATGCAAATTCACAGGTGGAAATATATTCTCTAGATAAGCTTTTAGTAGATTTTGCAAATGATCATAATGCCACGGTTATATTAAGAGGCTTAAGAGCAGTTTCAGATTTTGAGTATGAAGTCCAATTAGCCAGCATGAATAGATCTATGGAGCCTAATATAGAAAGTGTTTTTATGAGCCCTGCTGAAGAGTATGGTTTTTTATCATCAAGCATTATAAAAGAAATAGCAAAGCATGGTGGAGATCTTAGTAAGTTTATAGACAAAGCAGTTCTTGCGGCTTTACAAAAAAAATTAAGATAGCTTATTTTTGGCAATGATCGCAGTAGAAGGAAGAACGACCACCAAGTTTAATATTTTTAACAGACTCCCCACATCTGCAGTATTTCTTGCTGTAAATTAATAATTCTTGCTCAAAGTATCCCGGCGTCCCATCTAATTTTTTAAAATCCTTTAACGTTGTCCCTCCTGAGTCAATAGCCTTTCTAAGAACAAGTTTAATATTTGATATTAATTTTTTTAATTCTTCTGTTGATATCGAAGATGATTTTCTTTGAGGTTTAATTCCACTGATGTGTAATGATTCGCATGCATAGATATTCCCAACACCAACAATAATATTTTGATTCATAATTAGATTTTTAATTGAAACTGATCTATTTTTTATTATTTTATATAGATAGCTAACATTAAGTTTTTTTGATAATGGTTCAACTCCTAAGTTTTTTATTAAAAAGTGACCATCAATATTTTCAGCCCAATGAATTGAGCCAAATTTTCTTACATCATTGTAACGAAGGATGCTTTTATTTTTTAATTCTATTTCATAATGATCATGCTTATGTATTTTTTTTACAGATGTTTTTTTGAAGAACCTTATAATACCAGTCATACCCAAATGTATTAAAATGTATCCATTTTTTAGTTTGAATACGATATGCTTCCCCCTTCTGTAAATCTCTAAAATATTTTTATTCTTAGTATAAACTGATAGAGAAGGATCTATAGGCCATCTTAATTTTTTATTAATTATAGTTAGCTTTGATATAGTCTTGCTTTTGATCGATTTATTGATCAATCTCACAACTGTCTCAACTTCTGGTAATTCTGGCATAATTTATATCTTTTATAGCTATTATAATTAATTTATCATATGATAAATAATCAGAATATAAAGATATGATAGACATAGCAATAAATGGATTAATTGATTTTACGTGGGTTGGTTACTTAGTGTATACACTTATAGTAACCCATATTTCTATTGTGGCTATTACCTTATATCTTCATAGGGGAGTATGTCATTCAGCTATCGAAATAAAACCTTTTCTATCCCATTTCTTTAGATTTTGGTTATGGCTGACAACTTCTATGAGGACTGCTGATTGGGTTGCGGTGCATAGAAAACATCATGCTAAGTGTGAAACCATTGATGATCCTCATAGTCCTGCATACTATGGAATAGATACAGTGTTACTTCGTGGGGCTGATCTGTATCATGAAGAAAAAAATAATCCAGAAACACTAGGAAAATATTCACAAAATTGTCCTACAGACTGGGTTGAAGAAAATATCTATACGGGTAAAAATAACATTGGAATATTGTTGTTGTTTATCTTTAATATAATTATGTTTGGAGTAGTTGGTATTATTATATGGGCTGTACAAATGGCTTGGACACCTATTTTCGCTGCTGGTGGTATTAATGGCGCAGGTCATTACTGGGGATATAGAAACTATGATACTAGTGATGATTCAACTAACATGGGCCCACTAGGACTGATTATAGGAGGTGAAGAGCTTCATAATAATCATCATGCTTTCCCTACGGCTGCAAAATTTTCACTTAAGCCATGGGAGTTTGATATTGGTTGGATGTACATTCAAATATTTTCATTGCTAGGTCAGGTAAAAGTCAAAAGGCTTGCTCCAAAAACCGTTGTAGACAAACCTAGTGAAGTTTTAGATCCAGAGACTGGTTATGCATTGCTAAAATCTAAGTTAACTGTCATTACAAATTATACTAAAACTGTGCTGGCTCCTTTAATGAAATATGAATCAAGAAATGCGACAGGTGAATTAAAGCGTTTACTTAATAAATCAAAATCATCATTGGTGAGAGAACCCCATAGAATCACAAACCAAGAGAATAATAGTCTAGATATTATATTTGATAAATGCTATGAGCTAAAGATTGCATATGATCTAAAAAATAAGCTATTCAACATACTACATTCTCGTAATCTTCAGCATGATAAGTTTATAGATACTATTAATGAATGGTGCGAAGAAGCTAAGTCTGTGGGAATAGAGTCACTGGTAGATTTTTCAGTAAGTCTAAGAGGATATAAGGTAGTTAAATAAGTCTATTTGATTTTTGACTCTTTATACATTACGTATTTCTTGATTGTAGGATCAAACTTCTTAATCTCAAACTTATCAGGCATAGTTTTTTTATTCTTAGTCGTTGTATAAAAATGACCCGTGCCTGCAGATGATACTAATTTGATTTTCTCTCTCATAATCTTACTTAATGTTGTATTTTTCTATAGCTTTATCTAATCCAAATTTATCAATGATTCTTAGACCTTTGCTAGATAATTTAAGTGTTATCCATTTTTTCTGGACTTCAGACCAAAGTCTATGATTATGCAAATTGGGCTCGAATTTTCTACGAGTCCTATTTTTAGCATGCGAGACATTATTTCCCGACATAACACCTTTTTTAGTAATTTGACATATTTTTGACACTTTGTTCTCCAAACTCAATAATGATATCAGAATCATAATCATATACAATATATATATAAAAAAATCCGAGGAATTATTATGGATATCGTATTTATAAAGGAATTATGCATAGAAACTGTGATCGGTATATACGACTGGGAAAGAGAAATTAAACAGGTTGTATGTGTTGATTTAGAGCTTGGAACCGATATTTCTAAAGCATCAGGCTCAGAAGATATAAAGGATACTATTGATTATAAAGCTGTTGCGAAGAGAACTAAATCACTTATTCAGGAGAGTAAGTTCTTGCTTGTTGAAACTCTTGCTGAAGAAACAATAAAAATGATTTTTAAAGAATTTAATATAACATATGTTAAGGGAAGATTTAGTAAACCCGGAGCTGTGACAGGATCAAAAGAAGTAGGCGTTCTTATCGAAAGGCATAAAAATGTCTCATAGAATATTCGTTGGTATCGGTAGCAATATTGATAGAGAAAAGAATATTAAATCATGTATGACAAGACTTAAAAGTATTTATGGTGATATGACGATTTCACCAGTATATGAAACTGAGTCTATGGGTTTTGATGGCCCTAATTTTTATAACTTAGTATCATGCTTTGAAACATATCAGAGTATTTATGAACTAAAGAATACATTGAATGAAATAGAGAATGATCATGGACGTCATTTCAATGAAACAAAATTTAGCTCAAGAACATTAGACATAGATATTTTATACTATGATGATCTAGTCTTATCAGATGATAAAATCCAAATACCTAGAAAAGAGATTTGTGAATATGATTTTGTATTAAAGCCACTCGTTGATCTCGTTCCAGATTTTATACATCCTACTCGTAATATTTCACATAAAGATATGATGAATAATATTAAAATTAAGAAACAGATCATATCAACTATTAATATAGATTTGTAAATTAATGAACAGAATTCTCCAATTTACTATTTCATACCTTGGTCTATTGCCGTATATGTTTTTTTTATCTGATCTCTATATATTTAAATTGATTGATCCAAACATAATTATAAATATGATTATTTTTAACACTATAATTATATATACGTTTATAGGCGCAATACATTGGCAGTGGCTTAAAAAAAATGGAAGTACGATATATACAATTCATGGGTTTATACCTAGTCTCGTCTCTTTTTTTATAACCATATTGACCTTATTAGAATTCGAAAAGGAATATCTATTAGTTTGCTTGATAATATTCTTACTAATCCAATTAGCACTTGATTTCTTATGTTATCTAAATGAGAAGTTAGATCACAAAGTTATATACTTTCTGAGGATACCAATAACTACCTCTTTATGCGTTATTTTAATAGTTCCAGTCTTGTTCAGTAACTATTAAAATTTAACTACATATTTAATTTTCTACCACCATCCACGTTAATATTCTGACCTGTTATATAATCAGAGTGTTCTATTAAAAATAAAACTACTTCTGCTATATCATTTGGAATACCAGCTCTTTTAAGAGGTATTCTTGATAAAATTTCATTCTGTTTCTCTACATTAGATAAATCTTGTTTTGGCCACATTATTGCACCTGGTGATATACCATTGACTCTAATATGAGGCGCTAAATCTTTAGCTAAGGTCTTTGTTAACGATAGCAGCCCTGCTTTACTGATGTTATATATAATATGATCTTTTAATGGTGGATCAGCATGAATATCTATAATATTTATTATTGACCCTTTTCGTTTTTTTAATTCATCTTTAAATACTTTTGATAAAAATAAGGGTGTTTTAAGATTCGTATTAATTAAATCATTCCAATTTTTTTCATTAACCATTGGCATTTTTGTTGGATAAAATTTCGATGCATTGTTTATAAGAACATCTACTCTTCCAAAAGATTGCATTATTTTTTTATAGAATTTTGAAAAATCAGTAGACCCCGTAAAGTTCATCTTAACGGTATCGCATGAATTAGCTCTAAATTCATTAAGTTCTTTTTTAAGGGAGCTAGCTTCCTTGCTAGACCTGTTATATGTGACTATTAGATTATAATCTCGATCATGTAGATAGCGACAGATTGCAAGCCCTATGCGTTTAGCCCCACCTGTAATCAGAATAGTTTTATTTTTAGCCATAGATATATATTAAGGGTAAATGAAAAAATGTACACTATAATAAGAGTATAAGTTATGAAAAATCATTTAGAAAAATATTTGCTAAATAAAATTGAGTTAAACCAAAAGATACCATTCTCTGACTTTATGAACCTATCTCTTTATCATCCTGATTATGGATATTATACCAATAAAGCAAGTATATTTGGTGATCAGGGTGATTTTATTACATCCCCAATCACATCATCAATCTTTGGAGAATGTATATCTAATGAATTTATCAATATCATTAGATCTCAAAAAACATCTTCTATTCTTGAACTTGGCGGAGGTGATGGTAGTTTAGCAATTTCTATACTTAAGTATTTGAAGAAAGACAACTCATTACCAGATAAATATATCATTCTTGAGATTTCAGAAAACCTAATTAATTATCAGCAAGAAAGAGTCAAAAAGGAGCTTCCTGACGATTATAATATTGTCAAGTGGGTCACTAATCTTGAAGATGTAAAAATAAATGGACTTGTGATCGCAAATGAGTTCTTTGATGCATTACCAACTGAAAGATTTAGGGTGAAAAACTCAAAACTTGAAACTTTGCATATAGAATCAAATAATCAATCTTTCGATTACATATGGGATAAATCATCAGATGATTTTGTAAATGAACTATCTAGAGCAAAAAATAATCATAATATTGATTTTCCCGATGGATATATAAGTGAATTAAATTTAAATAATTCAAAATGGATTAACTTGATAGATAAATCTATGGAGTCAGGAGTTTTATTTATTATTGATTATGGATATCATTCACAAGAATACTTCTTACACGATAGATCTGATGGTACGCTTGTATGTGTATATCAACATAAATCAAATTTTGACCCTCTTTCAAATATAGGAAATCAAGACATATCCTCATTTGTTAATTTTTCTCATTTAAAAAATCTATCCATTAATACAGATTTAACTGTTTCAGGCTTTTTATCACAGTCTTCTTTTTTAATTAATTTAAATATATTAGAAATATATCAATCGAAAGAATATGATGATGATGAGGCACTGATAGAATCAAATAAATTGAAAAATATTCTATTGCCCAATACAATGGGTGAGTTATTTAAGGTTCTTGTTATGCAAAAGAATATAGATATAAAATTAAAGTCGACGAAAGAATTTAATCAAATGAAAAAGTTATAGAATGGACTTTATACATATATTCATATTGTCAATTATTCAAGGCGTAACCGAATTCCTTCCTATATCTAGTCAATCTCATTTGATTCTGACTTCTTATTTATTCGGACTAAAAGATCAAGGTTTAGGGTTTGATATTGCGCTACATTTTGGATCTCTGATTGCAATATTGATCTACTATAGAAAAGAAATTAGAAGTTTACTATCGCTAAATGAAGAAGGAATAAATTATCTTAAACTAATAATTATTGGCTCTATACCATTGCCAATCATAGGCCTATTATTTGTTGATACTGTTTCTCAAAATATGCGCTCTATTTTATCAATTGCTTCAATGACAATATTGTTTGCGGTAATTTTATATTTGGCTGATACCAGAAAGAAGGAAGTCATAACTAAGTTTGCTAATATTAGTATTTATACTATTATATTTATCGGATTGATGCAGACATTAGCTATAATGCCTGGCGTGTCTAGATCAGGAATTGTTATTACTGCCGCATTATTAGCCAACTTTAGTAGAGAGGATTCCATTAAGATAGCCTTCCTATTATCAATACCTGCAATTTTTATGGCAACAGTATATCAATCAATGCAATTATATGAAGTAGGTGATATAGAAATATTAAGTCAACATATAATAGGAATGTTTTTTTCCTTCATATTTTCATATATTACTATTCATTTATTTATATCTACTATAAATAAAATATCATTTACTCCATATATTCTTTATAGATTAATATTGGGTGTTGCTTTATTATTTTTTATTTAAAAATTTTCTTATCGCATCTTGTGCAATTTCTTTATATGCATTTTCAATAATCTTTTTAATTTCAATGCCAGGTTTTTTTTGATCTTCATCGCTTAGTTTAAAATTATTTATGCTTTTGATCAGATTCTCGAAAAATATTCTATGTCGCTCAAGATCAGGATTAGAATAATGTATGCACTTCATAAATGAATTTAATCTATCTTTTTTGCGAATATCCATTCTCTTTATAAGGGATAAAAGCCTTTCATAATCTTCAGTATTATCTGGAACATAGTCAGTATACTCATTTAAACAATTGGAAAATAGAAGAGCTAAACTCTTATATTCATTTGGAATTTTTAGTCTTTGGCAAAAAGATTCAATTCCTTTAGATGTTTGTATCCAGTTATATAAGTGAGACGAAATAATTTCAACTTTCAATGCATCATTTGGATAAAGTAACTTCTTTTTAAGTGTATCATTTAAAATCTCTGGGAATAATATATCTCTAGCGCCATGAGTGATTATAAAACTAAAAAATGCATCTAAATTTTCGCTAGTCTTATATATTTCTAGCCATTTTCTCTCAGGCGTCAAATGTTCAAGTTCTCCGCTTATTAGAATCTCTTTTATTTTATCAACTGTTTCTGATACAACAACAAAACCATCAAATTTGGCATGAAATCTTGCAATTCTCAAAACCCTTAAGGGATCTTCAGAGAATGCATCAGAGACATGTCTAAGCTTTTTATTTTTTATATCTTCTTGCCCATTATATGGATCAACAATATTTCCATCTTTATCTTGCGCAATTGCATTAATTGTTAAATCTCTTCTAGCTAAATCCTCCTCAAGAGTAACATTGGGATTAGTGTCAAATTCAAAACCTGTATAGCCATGACCAGACTTTCTTTCCGTCCTCGCCAAGGCATATTCTTCGCCTGTTTTAGGGTGAATAAAAACTGGAAAATCTTTACCTACTTGTTTAAACTTTTTTGCACGCATTTCTTCTGGAGTTGACCCCACAACAACCCAGTCTTTATCTTTTACTGGAATACCTAATAATTGATCTCTAATGGCACCACCAACTAGATATATCTTCATTATTTTCTGCCTGACTTTTTTCTTAGTTTTTCAAAACGTTCTTGTTTAGTTTTTATATTTAAATACTGTGGAATAATGTCTTCCAATGAAGAAGATCCTTTGAAGCCTTCATCACTACAACTATCAATTTGCAAGGATTGGTAATTATCCATCGTGAATAATTTTCCAGGTAATTTTTCAAATACTCGTGCTTGCAATCGTGATAAGAAATTATTTAAAGGAATGATGATTCTTCTGGTATTTAATGCCATTAATGTTTGATCTATTAATTCTCTAAAGGTGTATTCATTTGGTCCAGTCACATCTATTTTTTGACCATAAGTGTCAATAGTGTTAATCGCACTTATCATAAAATCAGTTAGGTCCTCCACATAAACTGGCATAAATTTTGCGTTTGGGCATGCTAATGGAAATATAGGAAGAAATTTTAATAGGGTTGCAAATTTATTAAAGAACGAATCTGACTCTCCAAAAACTATTGATGGTCTAAAAATTGTTATCTTACAAAATGACGATGTTTCTGATAACAAAAAGTCCTCTGCTTTTCCTTTAGATTTGAGATATTTACCAATTGATTTTGGGTCTGCATTTAAGGAGCTAATGTGCAAATATCTTTTAACTTTATTTTGTTTAATACTTTGGGATATTTTCTTAGTTAGCTGATAATGTATTTTATCAAAACTATTGTCTTCATTTAACTCATTTAGTATGCCTACTGTATTTATAACCAGATCGGCGTCTTTGAACAACAGATTAATAGATCTTTCATCTTTGACATCAATTCTTGCAATCTCAAGGTTAGGTATCATTTTTAAACCCGAGTTAGATTCTATATTTCTGGTAGGTATGATAATCTTTTTAGATTTATGGGATAATTTAGATGCTAGTTGTGCACCAATAAAACCTGTTCCACCCAATATGACTACTTTGCTAAATTTATTCATTTAAATTGATTCCAGTAAACTATTGTTAATTCTATTATACAATACTAATATAGTACAAACTAATTAAGGATATCTATGAGTCAGAACGAAATTAAAAATAGTATGTTTGTTGTCTTAACTTATGAAATTTATGAAGGAGCTGAAGTTCTTGAACAAGTTGAGAACCCAGTGACATTAATCCATGGACAAGGGAAAAAACTTCTACCTAAAATCGAAGAAGCTTTGCTGGGTAAAAAAGCGGGGGACATCGTAGAGATTAAAATTAAACCTGAGGAAGGTTTTGGCTCTTATGATGAAGCTTTGATAATCAAGGATGATATTTCTAATGTGCCAAAACAATTTAGGAAGATTGATGAAATAATAGCTTTTGTAAATAAAGATGGTGATAAAAAAGACTTCAAGGTTATCGATATATCCGGTGATGAGATAACTATGGATGGAAACCATTATCTTTGTGGAAAAATACTGACATATAAAATCACAATTCTAGATGTCCGAGAATCAACAGAGTATGATAGAGAACAAGATAAACTAAGTTTATTAAATTCTTAAACCCATTATTTAGATTAAGCTCATATTTAGCACACCTTCCATCTTTTCAGCCATTTCAGATTTTCCAGTCCTGCTATCACCAATAGTTGCTACAGTTACATCTACTTCTTTAAGATCTTTTTTTCCTATAGCTTTGCGTTTCTCTAATGCAGTGTTCTTGATTAACTCTATCATGTCATGGGCAGCCCGTTCAGGCCCTTCGTGCTCAACCATTTCTCTGTCCTCGAACCCACATTCTTTAAGAAGTTTATCGCTACTATCTTTGTAGACTCCTGCCATCAACATACTATGCGCTAAACCTATTTTCATTTTTCCTTCTTTAGCTCTAGATTTAAAATTATCCCAGAATTTTTTTTCTATTTTTTCAAATTTTACACAAAGATCCTCATGTTGTGGTAAGTCCTTCCATTCTTTATCTTTGAGTAATGGAAAAGGGTTTGCCCAGTAACTAATTTCAACATCTCCACGATGAGTTTGAGTGCTTCCGGCTGCTACTCTTGCTCCGCTTCTAAAATGCTCTAAAGCTTGATCAGGCTTCATATCAGTCTTCATACATGAATCACCCGGCTGGATTAATTCATAATTATTTAGATATAGTAGAATATCTAACTCAGAACCAGTTGATATTTCTGAATAATCTGTAACAGGTACAATCTGTCTTGCATTAGTTCCAGAATGTTTATTATAGCCGATTTCTCTTCCTTCCATTTGCATTTTTGCATGTTCACTAAATCCATCTAAACATGCAAACGCTCCAGTTTCTGTTCCATAAAACATTGGCGTATCTCCCTCTAATGCAGCTCTGCCCATGTCATCGGCTTTAATAAAAGAATCAAAAATATAAGGCTGATCTGTTTTTTCATCAAATTTTACAACATATCGCGTAGCACCACAGTGAAGTGGTAATTCACCATTTAAGATGCACAAAACATTATGCAACGTTAACATAGGTTTTTTCCCATAACCAAAATATTGACATTCATCTAATCCAGGGATCAAACCAACAAGAATATTATTATCTTTATCATGATAGTAACCTAAGTCATCCATATCTGAGTTTGGGCATCCTAATATGAATATACCATCAGGCTGTTTATTCGTAATATTTTCAACTTTGGAAAACGGAAATAGGTTTAAGAGTCCTGGCTCTAACTCAATGTAACCTCTTGATTTATGAATGTAACATAGAATATTCCATGCACCTATTTCAAAAGGTATCGCGACATAGTCTTCAGGTTTAAATTTGTCATTTTTAATAGGATTATGGTCTAGCGCAAAGAAAGGGAAAGCTCTTTTATTCGCATGTGTTGTGTAATAAACACCCGTTCTCATATCAGCTGTTGTTGTCATAGGTACTTGACCTAAATTAGAATATTCTGGAGGTAAGTTTACGAAGTGACCAGATATCTCTCCAACAGATACATTTGGGTGGCACTCTAAACCTTGAGTTCTCCTCACACCCTGTCCTAAACCTACTCTTATCATCAATATCCTTCGAGTTTCTAGAATAAGTTCAGATAATTGATCAGCCTTTAGTGAGACCTTATCTTTGATGGCTTCAGGATCTAACTTTCCATCAATAACTTCATTATGGAGTCTAACTAGCCTAGTGTATGATTTTGTTCTGTAGTGATGAAATGCGCCATCAATGAATTTAACAGAATCTCTATTATCTCTTAATTCATCCCCTGAAAATGGAGTTTCCCCACTAATGATTGATATGAATGTAGTAGGTGATATATTCTCAATGTATTTAATTTTATGTAATACATCTTGTTTTAGATCAGTATTTTCTCTGTCTTTCAATTCTTTGATAAATTGCTTTTTATAAATATTTAAGAACTTGGCAAATGCCTTGCTTTTTAATAATTGACTTGGTGTTGAACAACCATCTCTTATTTCTAGTATTTCTTCCATATACCTCTTCCTTAATTTTTAAACTTACCAACTTAATCTACATTTATGACCGGTTTTTGTTACAAAAAGTTCTTTGACCTTTGATGCAACGTTGATTATAGTATTAGTCTTCTCGATCATCAATGGGAATATAACTTTAAACTTATGGATATTTTATGAAAAATTTGATAGCACCTCATGGCTCTGATAGCTTAAAACCACTATATATAGAAGATTCTTCAGAGAGAAATTCTCTTATAAAAGCATCAGAAAATATGCCTCATTTACTGCTAAATTCTGCAGCTGCAGCTAATGCAGTCATGTTAGGAGCAGGGTACTTCACTCCCCTGGATGGTTATATGGATAAAAAAAATGCTACAAGCGTGTCTGAAAACATGATCACTTCAGATGGTTTATTTTGGCCAGTTCCCATAATCAATTTATCTAAAAATATTGACGGAATTAATGTGGGTGATGAAATTGCTCTTCTAGATCCTAATGTTGAAGGAAATCCAGTTTTAGCAATTCAAAAAGTCTCAGCTATTGAAAAACTTTCGAGTGAAGAAGTTGAGTCTATGGCTGATAAAATTTTTGGTACAACAGATAAAGAGCATCCTGGTGTTGCCAATTTTTTAAGTCTTGGCAACAATTTGATATCAGGAAAAATCAAAGTTCTAAATTTTAGTTATTTCCCTAAAGAATTTCCTGGAACGTTTGCTACAGCCCCTGAAATCAGAGAGATGTTATCAAAAGCAAGGTGGAGCACTACAGTAGCTTTTCAAACTAGAAACCCAATGCATCGAGCTCATGAAGAGTTATGCAAAATGGCTTTAGATAGAATAAATGCTGATGGTGTTTTAATACATATGACACTTGGTAAATTGAAAGCAGGAGATATTCCCGGCGATATACGTAATGCAGCAATAGCTAAGATGGTTGAGATTTATTTTCCTGAAAATACCGTTATTATCTCAGGCTTTGGATTTGATATGTTATACGCTGGTCCAAGAGAAGCTCTGTTGCATGCTGTTTTTCGTCAGAATGCGGGTTGTACACACTTAATAGTTGGCAGGGATCATGCAGGAGTAGGTGATTATTATGGACCATTTGAAGCTCAAGAGATATTTGAATCAGATGTTGTTAAAAACTCTCTAAAACTTAAAATATTCTCTGCAGATCATACTGCCTACTCTAAAAAACTCAATGAGGTCGTTATGATGAGAGATGTAAAAGATCATAGTAAAGAAGATTTCGTATTATTATCTGGAACTAAAGTCCGAGAAATGCTCTCTAATGGTGAAGAATTACCCCAAGAATTTGCAAGGAAAGAAGTTGCTGAGATATTAATGAAATACTATCAATCCCTTTAATTTATGGGGTTAAAAAGAATATAATTATTTGCTAATAATTCATTCCCAATGTCCGAATAATATATTATAATCTTTCCCAAGCAGGTATTTAACAAAGGAGAGATTATGCCAAAAATCAACAAAACAGTAACTGAAAGCTCAATTACATTAAGATGTAAGACGTCTTCAGCAAGTGATATATTTTCTCTACCTAAAGCCTTTAAAATTACTGAAGGGCCTATAAAATCAAGCGAGAGAAGTAGAAGACTACATAGCTAAAAGCAAAATTAATCTGGAGAAATTAATGATTACAATTAACCCATTCGTCGATAATGTATTTAATATACCACTACTTGCTATGCAAGGTTTTTTAATTCTTATGGTTGTGTTTACAGTAGGTGGCGTGCTACTGGACATGATGCACAAGAAAAATGTCAAATTCTTTTTTGAAAATGCTAAAAAAGCAAAACTATCTGCAACCACTTCAGTTCCAACAGGAAAAAAAGTATCAATCGTAGTTAAAACTCTAGCTCATGATGTAGCTACATCCGCTGAATTTTGTGGTGTAACTAGACGAATCACGCATTTGCTAGGTATGTATGGAACTATCGCTTTCTGGGTGGCATCAGCTATTTTAATCTTTAGCAGTGCTACTGCATCAGCAATATGGCCAATGGTTTGGCACATTGGTGCAATTATGACTTGCGTTGGTGGGTATTGGTTTTGGTTTATTCAAAGAGTTGATGTTAGATCAGAAGGCAATGGTTGGAGCAGAGTAGTTTTTGCTGACTTATTTGTTCTTTCACTAGTGCTAACATCTACATTTGGTTTGTTATGGTCATATTTCCAATCATCAAATTCAACAGGACTCGCAATGTTATTTTTTATAATGTTCGTAATTTCTAATGTTGTGCTATTTGGTGGTGTATATTGGTCTAAGTTTGCTCACATGTTCTATAAGCCTGGTGCGGCAATACAAAAACACTTGGCTAAAGCTGATGGATCAAGAGATGACTTGCCTGAGCCAGCAGATTTACCTAAGCAATATGGTCTTGGAATAAAAAGATCTGAACCACAGAATTATTAATAAATTTAAGATTAACGGAGAAATATTATGTCAACTTTTGTATATATGACCAGATGCGATGGATGCGGTCACTGTGTGGATATCTGTCCTTCAGATATTATGCATATAGATAAATTAATACGTCGTGCAGTAAACATTGAACCTAATTTTTGCTGGGAATGTTACTCATGCGTTAAAGCCTGCCCTCAGAATGCTATAGATGTTCGTGGCTATGCTGATTTTGCGCCAATGGGTCATAAAGTCAGAGTACTGAGAGAAGAAGAAAAAGGTGTCATTAGCTGGAAAATTAAATTCAGAAATGGTCATATGAAGAGCTTCGTATCACCTATAACTACAAAACCTTGGGGTAAATACATACCTCGCTTGGCTGAAAAAGATGTACCTAACAAAGAGGCGCATGCAAATAATCAGCTTTATGGTGAACCTAAATATCTTAAAACTGGAAAAGTTCCAGTCTCTGCTACAGGCTTACCTGTAATGGAAAAAGTTGGTAAATTAAAACAAGGAG
>JAURQW010000021.1 GCA_030835925.1 Gammaproteobacteria bacterium
TACATCTTAAAACATATACTCAAAATGCCAATGGTGACAACTATGAAAAAACATGGTATGACCAAACAAAAGAGATGGTGGGCGAATATATTGATCATATACCAACACCTACATGTTTACGTAATCATGCTTTCATACAAGAGACTGCAGCTGGAAGGGGTCCTATTCATATGGTAACTATGGAAGCTTTTCAAGATCCTCATTTAGAGGTAATTGGTTGGGAGAACTTCCTTGGAATGACTGTTGGACAAGCTGTTGTTTGGGCGTCTCAAGACATAGATCCTAAATACCAAAATCCAGAGCTAACTACGTCAGAACCTTATGTAATGGGTTCACATGCAACATGCTCAGGTGCTTGGGTCAGTGGACCAGAGGATATATCTGGTGGAATACCAGAGTATTTCTGGGGTTATAACAGAATGATGACAGTAGATGGCTTATTTGCTGCTGGCGATGCTGCTGGTGGTACGGCGCATGCGTTCTCTTCAGGATCTTTCACTGAAGGAAGACTTTGTGCGAAGGCGGCTGTACAATACATCAATGATGGTAAAGCTAACGGTATCAAAGTTACAGAAGCTCAATGTGAAAAATTCAAAGAGGAAATATATAAACCTCTAGAGAATTACACTGTAGGGCGAAATGAAATAACTGCAGGGACTGTATCACCAAGTTATATTCTACCTATACAAGGTCTACAAAGACTCCAAAAAATCATGGATGATTATGTAGGCGGTATTGGTACTAACTATATGACTAATGGTAATGGCTTAAAACGTGGGCTTGAGTTGTTAGGTATTCTTGAAGAAGATCTAGAAAATGTTGGTGCAGAGGACTTACATCAATTAATGAGAGCATGGGAGTTAAAACATCGTGCACTTGTTTCACAATGTGTGGCTGAACACACAATGTTTAGAGAAGAAACTAGATGGCCTGGCTATTATTATAGAGGTGATTTCTTAAAACTAGATGATGACAATTGGCATTGTCTAACAGTTTCCAGACGTGATCCTAATACAGGTAAGTTCACAATGGAAAAAGCACCACTATATCACTTAATTGATGAAGAATCAGAGAGTGAAAACAAAGCGTAAGTCTAGTTACTTGCATTTGTAAAGTGAACATTGATGAATCTTGTTGAAATGACAGATGAGAAAATCCTAGAGATAGCCAATCCTATTTGGAATGGATTGATAGAATCATCTAACAAGAAAGATTATGGTGGGTTCACTAAGCATTTTTCAAAAGAAATGCTATTTGGTGCAAACGAAGTAGAGATAGGCAAGCAGTGGGCAGGTAATAAAATGCTCACTAGCCTATCTACAGATTATCACTTTTTTGGCTGTCTCAGGCGTAATGAGCATGTAACAGTCCTTTATAAACAAACAAGCGAAGAAGTTCCTGGTGAGTTTCTTGGAAGACTGGTTCTTGGTATTGAAGAAGATTTAGTCAAAGTGTTTGGTGCAACAATATTTTAAATCAAACTAATATCTTCTAATGATTAATTATAATTCTATTGAAGATAATAATTATAAAATTATTATTATATCTGATACCCATGGGTTCTTAGAACCAAGCATTACTAATTTAATTAGTAAGAATGATTATGTAATCCATGCTGGCGATATTATGGATGAAAATATCATTACAACATTATCTGATATATCAAAGAAAATATTTGTTGTTAATGGGAATAATGATGCTTATGAATCAGTCGATGATATTAAATATATCATAACCGATGCGGGCAAAATTATAGTCACACATGGTCATAAATATGCACCAAATTATCATACATCATTGAGAGAAAAATTTAATGATGCTTTTTTAATTGTTTATGGTCATACCCATAAACATATTATAGATACTACCGCTATGCCTTATGTTGTTAATCCTGGAGCTGCGGGTAGAGTAAGAACTCAAGGCGGAGCATCATGTATCATAGTTAGCTTTAATAATAAAAATTTTTCAATTGAATTAAAAAAATTTACAAATAGTCAGTGATGTTAATAATGCTTGACATATATGTAAAACCTATTATCATATGATTATTCATAGTCAAATCACAAGACATATCATTTTATTAAAAAAATAAAGAGGAATTTTATAGTGAGTGTAATTGATATTACAGATGACAGTTTTGAAACAGAGGTCCTAAAGTCTGACTTACCAGTGCTTGTAGATTTTTGGGCAGAATGGTGTGGACCATGTAAAGTATTAGGCCCAATTATAGATGAAGTTGCGCCTGAATATGATGGAAAAATTAAATTCACAAAATTAAATATAGACCAAAATCCTGCGACAGCGCCTAATTATCAAATCAGAGGTATACCCACAATTTTAATATTTAAAGGTGGAGAGCTAAAAGCTACGAGTGTTGGAGTACTTTCCAAAACAGAATTAAATAAACTATTAGACGAGAATTTATAAGAAATTAACCTATTATCCCTTGTCCCATCAAACTAAAGAATTCAATATACTAAATTAACAATATGAACTTAACAGAACTTAAAGAAAAACCAATTCAAGAACTAGTCTCTATGGCAGAAAAAATGGGTGCAGAAAATGTTGGCAGACTTAGAAAGCAAGATGTCATTTTTACGATTTTAAAAAGCCATTCTTCAAGCGGTGAAGATATATCTGGCGGTGGTGTTTTAGAAATTTTACAAGATGGTTTTGGTTTTTTAAGAAATGCTGGCAGTTCTTATTTAGCTGGGCCAGATGATATTTATGTTTCTCCCAGCCAAATCAGAAAATTTTCTCTGAGGACTGGAGACACAGTTGCTGGCAAGATAAGACCGCCAAAAGAAGGAGAAAGATATTTTGCTTTATTGAAAGTTGATAATGTTAATTTTGATTCAACTGAGAATTCTAAACATAAAATATTATTTGAAAACCTTACCCCGCTTCATGCAAATGAGAGACTGAGGCTAGAGTGCGGCAATGGCAGTAGAGAAGACATATCAGGGCGATTAGTAGATATTGCCGCCCCAATAGGCAAAGGTCAAAGAGGGCTTGTGATATCTCCACCTAAAGCAGGTAAAACAATAATGCTCCAACAAATTGCTCAGAGTTTAATCACGAATAATCCTGAATCCATACTTATTGTTTTGCTTATTGATGAAAGGCCAGAGGAAGTTACAGAAATGTCTAGGATGGTAAAAGGCGAGGTAGTTGCAAGTACATTTGATGAACCAGCTCATAGGCATGTCCAAGTTGCTGAGATGGTTATTGAAAAAGCAAAGAGGTTAGTTGAGCATAAAAAAGATGTAATTATTCTTTTGGATTCTATCACAAGATTAGCACGTGCTTATAACACAATAGCCCCCTCATCAGGTAAAGTTTTGTCTGGTGGTGTTGATGCCAATTCATTAACTAAACCGAAAAGATTTTTTGGTGCTGCTAGGAACATCGAAGAAGGTGGTAGTTTAACTATATTAGCTACAGCATTAATCGACACAGGATCAAAAATGGATGAGGTCATTTATGAGGAGTTCAAAGGAACTGGTAATATGGAAGTCCATCTTGATAGACGTATAGCTGAAAAGAGGATATATCCAGCTATAAATATTAATAGATCAGGAACAAGAAGAGAGGAACTTCTAACGACACCAGATGAATTACAAAAAATCTGGATACTTAGAAAAGTACTTCACTCAATGGACGAGCTTGATGCTATGGAATTCATGTTAAATAAACTTCAATCAACGAAAACTAATTCTGAATTTTTTGATTCAATGAAAAGATAATTAATTTCCAATATCTTCTCTATAAAATACCAAATCTTGATTCTGAACCTTCATATCTGCATCTTCATATATCTTAATCTTTTTAATATTTCTATATGCAGCAGCTAATGCGTTCTCTTTCGTGTCAGAATATGCATTAACAGTTAATATACGCCCGCCAGTTGATTGAAATTTATTATTTTTCAAAGTTGTTCCTGCGTGGAATATCTTAAGATTATTATTCTCAATAACATCACTATGATCTATATAAAAACCTTTCTTATACTCCCCTGGATAGCCTATTGCTGCCAGCACTATAGTACAACAAAAACTATCATCTACATCTTCTATCTTATCAAGATTAATATCTTTAATGCTGCTAATGGGTTGATTAATTATAAGATCTAATAAATCTATATTTTTGTTTTCCAATGTTAACATTAGGTTCTGAGTTTCAGGATCTCCTAATCGACAGTTGTATTCGAGAACTTTTATATTATTTTTGTTATCTATCATAAGCCCAATGTATAGAAAGCCTAAATAACCATTATTCAAGTTTTTATTATAATTATTTATTCCTGTTATAGTCTTAATCATTATTTTTTCAATATCAATATGAAGTTTAAATATACTGTTTTTATGCTCATATCCAAGAGGATGGCTAATAGCGCCCATACCACCCGTATTTGGTCCAGAATTATATTCATCTCTTGATTTATAATCTTTGGTCCATGGAAGAGCTATTTCGTAGGAACAGCCTTTAAAATTACATACATAAATTGCTGATAACTCTTGGCCACTGAGAAATTCCTCTATGACAATATGATTTGAATGATTGGATGCAAGAAGTTCATCAATTGCCTCAAATGATTGATTTTTATTTTGAGATACAACCACACCCTTACCAGCAGCCAAACCATCAGCTTTGATAACAATTGGATGTTGTTTATCTTCTATAAAATTTTTAGCTTCATTCCCAGAAGAAAACATTTGGTAGTCAGCTGTAGGTATATCGAAGTGCTTCATAAACTCTTTCGAGAAAACCTTAGATCCCTCTAGCAGAGCATATTTTTTAGATGGACCAAAGATCTTGAGATTATGTTTATTGAATTCATCAACAATCCCATCAACGAGTGGTGCTTCAGGACCAACAATTGTAAGATCTATATTTTCCCTATTTGCAAAATCTATTAAAGATGGTGTGTCAGCTGGTGATAGATCAATATTTTCTATATCCTGTTCCTTAGCGGTACCACCATTACCAGGACATACATAAACTTTTTCAACCTTTTCTGATTGCATTAGTTTCCATGCCACAGCATGTTCTCTTCCACCTTGACCTATAACAAGTACTTTCATAAATTAATGCTTGAAGACTCTTATACCACTTAATACCATAGATATTTTATGTTTATTCGCAACATCTATTATATCCTTGTCACTAATTGAGCCGCCTGGTTGAATTATTGCAGTTACCCCAATTTTTTTTGCAAGGTCGACATTGTCTCTAAATGGAAAAAAAGCTTCCGAAGCCATAACACATCCTTTCAGGGAAATACCATGATTTTTAGCTTTAGTTTTTGCGATATTAGTAGAGTCGATCCTACTCATTTGTCCTGCTCCTATCCCTAATGTTCTTCCATTTTTTGCAAATACAATTGAATTAGATTTAACATATCTCGATACTTTAAAAGCAAATAAGAGATCAGCAATCTGGGTTTTTGTTGGTTTTTTTATGGTAACTTTTTTTAAATTTTTTTCAGTTATGTTAATAGAGTCTGACTCTTGAAACAGCATCTTATTTTTCAATGATTTCATTTCAATCTCTTTCTTTTTAGCATTGAAGTTATTAATGAGTAATAATCGAATATTTGGTTTCAACTTTATTATATCTATGCATTCTTTGTCAAAGGCCGGAGCAGCTATGACTTCAACAAACTGCTGAGAGATTATTTTTTTTACTAGTTTAGAATCTACTTTTTTATTGAATGCTATTATTCCTCCAAAAGCTGAAGTTGGGTCAGTTTTGTATGCAAAGTCATATGATTTTGACAATTTATCAGTTTCAGCAACACCACAAGGGTTAGCATGTTTGACAATTACACATGATGGTTTTTTGAATTGTTTTACACATGATAATGCGCTTTCTGTGTCGACTAGATTATTATAAGACAATTCTTTACCAGCCAATTGTTCATAATCAAACCCTGACATCAATGAATTTTTAATGTCATATATCGCTGCTTTTTGATGAGGATTCTCTCCATATCTCAATCCATTTTTTTTGCTTAGTTTGATAATTAGTTCATCTGAAAATAAAGTTGGTAACTGAGTTTGATGATTCAAATAATCGAATATCATTGCATCATATTGAGATATTTTATTGAATACCTTCATTGCTAACTCTAATCTAGTAGACGAACTTGTTTTGCCATTATTTTCTAGTTCATCAATTATCTTCATATAATCATTAGGATCTGTGACCACTGTTACTCTTTGATGGTTTTTTGCAGCTGCTCTTAGCATTGTAGGTCCACCTATATCAATATTTTCAATTGCATTTTCAAATGTACAATTCTTTTTAGAAACTGCTTCTTCAAATGGATATAAATTAACAACCACGATATCAATCAATTCATATGTTTTGTCTTTTAAGTTTTTTAAGGATGATTGGCCCTTTGCTAAGATTCCAGCATGTATTTTTGGATGTAAAGTCTTTACTCTTCCATCAAGAATCTCTTCAAACTTTGTAAAATCAGATATGGATATATTTTTGATCTTTTTTGATGTCAGAAATTTAGCCGTACCCCCTGTTGACAGAATAATATAGTTATTCTTAATGAGTTCACATGCAAACTTATCAATATTTTTTTTATCTGAGACGCTTAGTATGGCAAATCTTTTTTTTCCATTCTTCATTTATATGCTAAACCATAATCTTTTATTCTTTTTATTAGAGTACCCCTATTAATTCCTAAATAACTAGCAGTTTTTGTCACATTTCCACCTAAATGATTCAAAACTGCTGAAATTAACGATTTTTCAACCTCAGATATAAAGACATGATGTAAGTTTGAGACTCCTTGCCCATTCATCTTACTGATATAAGTCAAAGTCTCATTTTTAATAGTTCTGCTAAGAGAAGTTGTCGCAACTTTCTTTGTTTTATCCATTTTTTTAAATACACCCCATGTAACCAGGTTAAAATCACTCTGATTTTTACTGGAAAACGTTTTATTATATTACAGTTTTAATGAAGCGTATTAAAGTAATAATTACTAATTTTCTTTAATAAAATTATTCAGTGTATTTATTGTGAACGTGCCATCTATAAAAAAATCACTTTGTAAAAGTTTTTTATGGAGATCAATGTTAGTTTTTATACCTGTTATGACAGTTTCATCCAGAGCAAATAACATTTTTTTGATAGCTGTTTCACGATCTTCTGCATGCGTAACGATTTTAGCTATTAGAGAGTCATAATTAGGTGGCACATCATACCCAGAGTATATGTGTGAATCAATTCTAACTCCTGGGCCTCCTGGTGGGTGAAACTGATTGATATGACCGGGCGATGGCATGAATGTGACAGGGTCTTCCGCGTTTATCCTACACTCTATTGAGTGCCCATTGAAGGTAATATCCTCTTGTTTTATTTTTAGTTTCTCTCCTGATGCAATTAATATCTGCTCAGATATTAAGTCAATACCTGTTAAGAATTCACTGACTGGATGTTCAACTTGAATTCTCGTATTCATTTCAATGAAACTGAATGAACCATCTTGGTATAGAAACTCAAATGTCCCTGCCCCGGTGTAGCCTAATTGAACACATGCCTCAGTGCAGATTTTGCCAATTTTATTTATACTTTCTCTTGGAATATTTACCGCTGTGGTTTCCTCGATAACTTTTTGATTTCTTCGTTGCAATGAACAGTCTCTCTCTCCGAGGTGTACTGCATTACCAAAATTATCACATAATACCTGAATTTCAATATGTCTTGGTTTATCAAAGTATTTTTCAAAATATAAATCACCATTGCTAAATGCATTTTCTGCTTCAGATTTAGTAATTTTCATACCATTGGCTAACTCTTGCGGGCTGTTAATTATCATCATGCCTCTGCCACCACCACCATGTATTGCTTTTAACATTATTGGAAAACCAACTTTCTGTGCATCTTTTAAAACTTTTTTATGATCATCTGGCAAAACTCCATCATAACCAGGGATACATGGTACGCCAAAGGACTTCATTGCTGTTTTGGCTTTAATCTTATCCCCCATTTTTTTTAGAACTTTGCTTGATGGACCAATAAATATAAATTTGTTTGATTCTACAATTTCAGCAAATTGAGCAGACTCAGAGAGAAAACCATAACCAGGATGTATGGCATCCGCATTAGTCAATTCCGCAGCACTTATTATGGATGGTATGTTTAGATAGCTTTTTTTTGGATCTGGAGAACCTATACAGACCGATTCATCAGCCATCTTAACATGAGGTAATTGTCTATCAACAGTAGAATGAACCGCTACAGTTTTAATTCCTAATTTTTTACAAGAACGTAAAATACGTAATGCTATTTCGCCTCTATTGGCAATTAATACTTTTTGAATCATATTTTTATTTAATTATAAAGAGTGGTTGCCCAAACTCTACTGGTTCTGAGTCTTCAACTAGTATTTCTACAATAGTTCCAGCTTCTTCAGCTGTGACTTGGTTCATCATCTTCATTGCTTCGAGTATACACACTGTATCACCTTTATTAACCTTTTGTCCTTTTTCTACGAATGCTTTAGAGTCAGGGGATGCAGCACGATAAAATGTTCCAACCATAGGTGAATCTATTGTATCTCCATCTGTTGTAGGGTCTGGTTTTATACCCTCTTCTTTTGCAGGTACTTGAGTAACAGGCTCTCTGGCTGGAGGGACATCATATGTCTGTGTGTTGATAATAGGTTGTTGAACTTGTGATGCCCTTGAGAGCTTTATGGATTCTTCTCCTTCTTTTACTTCTATTTCAGCTATACCTGATTCCTCTAAAAGTTCTATGAGTTTTTTAATTTTTCTTAAATCCATGATTACTCCTTTATATTCTTAATAGCATCCAATAATGCATATCTATAGCCATTTGTTCCACAACCAACAATAACCCCATCACTAATATCACTTAAAAAGGATTTTTTTCTAAATTCTTCTCTTTTATGAATATTGGATATATGTATCTCAATGAAAGGGATTTCTACGCTTAAAAAAGTATCTCTTAGAGCAATACTCGTATGAGTAAGAGGTCCAGGATTAATAATAATAAATTTAATTTTTTCTAATTTAGCGCTTTGAATATAGTTTATGATTTCATGTTCGGCATTAGACTGAACAAAACTGATTTCAATATTATTTTCTAATGATAGTTTCTTGAGTGATTGTTCAACATCAGACAATGACTCTTTACCATAGATTTCAGGCTCCCTTGTACCTAATAAATTAAGATTAGGACCATTTATTATTAGTATATCTGTCAAAATTCCCCCTTTATTGAATTTTAATAGAAGTTAACAGATATTTGTGGAATATACAAGAAAATATTATTTTTTAATTTATATTGAGTTTATTAAGCTTAATTAGAAATTTATCTGCATCTATAAATCCCACGATTCTTGCAGATTCAATTTCGTTGCCATCATTATCGAAGAACATTAATGCAGGCGGGCCATAAATTTTATAATCATTCAGGAATTGAGCATGATCGTTGTTATTTTCCGTTATATCGAATTTAATTATATTTATTTTATTCAACAAGCTGTAAACTCTCTCGTCACTAAATGTATACTTATCGAGTTCTTTACATGCAACACACCAGTCCGCCCATAAATCTAACATTGTAATATTCTTCGCATCATTAATACTTTGAAATACTTTATCGGTCTTATATAGTTTAGTAAAAATAACCTTATTCTCTTTTTCAATAAAACTTGTAGAAGGGTTAAATTCATCATTGACGCTTAAACCATAGAACTGCAATAAAGAATAACTAACGAGTAATATACTAAAGATATTTAAAGCAGATTTAATAACCACTCCTCTTATATTAGATCTAAAAAATATCCAGCTAACAAACAGAGCTAATACAGCCCACAAGAAAGCGGAAGTATTAATAGCTAAGATTCTTTCAACTAACCACACAGCAACTACTAAGAATAAAATGCCAAATATTTTATTTACAATTTCTAAATAGGGTCCTATTTTTTTCATTAGTTCAGATGCTGATGTACCTAAAACTATTAAAGGTAGCCCCATTCCTATCCCTAGTGAAAATAGTGCAGTTGCGCCAATAATGTAGTTATTCGTAGATGCTATATATACTAACGCGCCAATAAGAGGAGCAGTAACACATGGCCCAACAATTAATGCAGACAATGAACCCATCAGACCAACGCCTATATATGTGCCAGATTTATTAGTATTAGATTTACTTATTAGAATATTTTGAAGATACTGTGGCATCTGTATAGTTATAAAGTTAAACATTGATAAAGCAAGAAGTATAAACAGAGCTGCAAATCCTCCAATAAAATATGGATTCTGAAGACTTGCCTGAATATTAATTCCCGAAGATGCAATTATTGTCCCAACAATTGCATAGGTGCTTGCCATCGACAGTACATAGGTTAAGGATAATAGGAATGATTTACGAGTTGATATATTAGGTCCTTGCCCAACTATTATACCGGTAAGTATAGGTATCATAGGAAATACACATGGCGTAAAAGATAACAAAAGTCCTGCCAATAGGAATAAAAAAATATTGAATATTATTGACTGATCATTTAGTTGCTGAGTGATTGAATATTGATTATTCGATGAACTTGTTTTTAAAAAAAAACTATCCTTAGAAGAATATTCATCCAATGAAATGATTTTTTTTATAGGGGGATAACAGAGCCCGGCATCAGCACAACCTTGATATTTTACTATTAGGTTGGTGCCATCAATAATTTTATCGAACACTAATTTCACATTGGTCTTATAATAAAAAACATCCACATCACCAAAAAACTCATCAACTTTTCTTGTGCCATCTGGCATAGTAGCTTCTATAATTTGTACTTCGTCTTGGTCAGTTGAAAATTCGAACATACCCATGTAAAGGTAATAACCTTCTTCAATTTCCCAATTTATCACCATCTGATTATCATTAAGATCAGTAACAGACATTTTAAATGCCTCATCAGGTGAAATAAATTCTTGTCGTTTTTCCGGCAGGTCCAATGCAAGCGCGGATGTAGAAAATATAAATAGGATTATTGAAAGCATCTTTTGCATATTTAAATCATCCCTCTCATAGGCATAAATTATTTCTTATCTACATAATATATTATATTTTATAGAATTTTTGTCCATTAATGATAGTGTTAAGATTATATTATGAATATAAAAAAAATCATCGTTCTTTCGCTATTAATCCTACCAATACTTGAAATAGTATTATTTGTAGAAATAGGGTCAACAATAGGTAGTTTTAATACTATCAGTATAATAATACTATCAGCATTCTTGGGTATATACTTAATAAAAACTCAAGCCGTGATTCAGCTGAATCAAGTTCGCAATAAAGTTCTTCAAGGTATACGTCCTGATAAGGAGATTATGTCAGGTATTATAACCCTTTTATCAGGTATATTATTTTTAATCCCAGGATTTTTAACGGACTTTATAGCAATCTTTCTCTTAATCGGGCCTTTTAGATCTATTTTGATGAGGAAATACAGCTTTGCGGGTACTCGCTCAAAAAATCAAAGTAGAAGATCGGTCATCGATGTAGATTATAAGGAAGATGACTAATTCACTAATTACACTTGAAATTTAAAAAAAGGTCGCTATATTAACTATCAGGAGTAAAAAGAGCTCAATATAACTTACTTATGAGGATTACATATGAATATAAGACCACTACACGATCGTGTGATTATTAGACGAATGGAAGAAGAGAAAACATCTCCAGGCGGTATTGTGATTCCTGACTCAGCTACTGAAAAACCAGTGAAAGGCGAAGTTGTTGCCATAGGTAATGGCAAAATACTAGAAAGCGGAGATGTTAGGCCGCTAGATGTAAAAGTTGGCGATATAATACTTTTTGGCAAATACTCTGGTACAGAAGTAAGTGTAGACGGGGAAGAATTACTTGTCATGAGAGAAGATGACATTACAGCAATTATTAGTTAACAAATAGAACATTAGAGGAAATTATAATGACAGCAAAAGAAGTAAAATTTGGTGATGACGCTAGAAAAAGATTGGTTGCAGGGGTTAATATACTTGCAAATGCAGTAAAGACGACATTAGGCCCTAAAGGTAGAAACGTGGTCTTAGATAAATCTTTTGGAGCGCCAACTGTAACAAAAGACGGGGTATCTGTTGCTAAAGAAATCGAGTTAAAAGATAAGTTTGAAAATATGGGTGCTCAGATGGTTAAAGAGGTTGCATCTCAGACATCTGATATTGCTGGAGACGGCACAACTACTGCAACTGTAGTTGCTCAGTCAATTTTAAAAGAAGGGCTTAAATGTGTCGCTGCAGGAATGAATCCAATGGATCTGAAAAGAGGTATTGATAAAGCAGTATCAGTAGCTGTCGAGAGTTTACAAAAAATGTCTAAACCTTGCACCGACCAAAGCGCAATTGAGCAGGTTGGTACAATTTCAGCTAACTCAGATACAAACATCGGTTCAATAATTGCTGAAGCAATGAGCAAGGTAGGTAAGGAAGGTGTAATAACTGTAGAAGAAGGTCAGTCTCTTGAAAATGATCTAGACGTTGTAGAAGGAATGCAATTTGACAGAGGTTACCTATCGCCGTATTTTGCGACTAATCAACAGAACATGACAACTGAACTAGAAGACCCTTATGTGCTTTTATATGATAAAAAAATTACGAATATAAAAGATATGTTACCAATTTTGGAAGGCGTTGCTAAAGCTAGTAAGCCTCTTCTAATTATAGCTGAGGACGTTGAAGGTGAAGCTTTGGCAACGTTAGTGGTTAACAGCATAAGAGGTATTGTGAAAGTAGCAGCAGTTAAAGCACCTGGATTTGGTGACAGACGTAAAGCAATGCTTGAAGACATAGCTATTTTAACTGGCGGAACTGTAATTGCAGAAGAAGTTGGATTAAGTCTTGAAAAAGCTGATATTAGTGTTCTTGGTACTGCTAAGAAAATTAACGTCACAAAAGAAAATACTATTATTATTGATGGTGGTGGGAAAAAAGATACCATTGAAGGTAGAGTTAATCAGATTAGATCTCAAATTGAAGAGGCAACATCTGATTATGATAAAGAAAAAATGCAAGAGAGAGTTGCTAAACTAGCTGGTGGTGTAGCAGTTATTAAAGTAGGAGCTGCAACTGAGGTTGAAATGAAAGAGAAAAAAGCAAGAGTTGAAGATGCTCTTCATGCAACAAGAGCTGCCGTAGAAGAGGGTGTAGTCCCTGGTGGCGGTGTTGCAATGATTAGAGCTCGTTCTGCACTTGATAAGCTTAAAGGTGACAATCCTGACCAAGACCAAGGAATACAAATTGCTAAACAAGCAATGCAAGAACCACTAAGACAAATTGTTACAAATGCTGGTGAAGAAGGTTCTGTAATTCTAGCAAAAGTTGCTGAAGGAAAAGACTCCTTTGGTTACAATGCATCAACATCAGAATTTGGTGATATGCTTAAAATGGGTATACTTGATCCCACTAAAGTTACAAGGACTGCCTTGCAAAATGCATCCTCAATAGCTGGATTAATGATCACGACTGAGTGTATGGTTACTGAACAAGCTAGCGATGAAACAGCATCTGCGGCACCTGCTATGCCAGATATGGGCGGCATGGGCGGCATGGGAATGGGCGGCATGGGAATGTAATCCCAGCTTTAATAAGTTATAGAAACTTACTTCGAAGCCCCTATTTACTAGGGGCTTTGTTATTTTTGGTTTACTATATTACTTATGGATAAGATTTGGCTTAATAGCTATCCTAAAGGTGTACTTTCATCAATAGAGGATGTAACAAATACTTCTGTTCTTGATTTAATGAAGAATGCGTCGACTGAATTTTCTGACAACATAGCTTTTACCAGTCTTAATACAAAATTATCTTATAAAGATATAGATAATTACTCGAGTAAATTTGGCGCATATCTTCAACATGAATTATTTTTAGAAAAAGGATGTAAGGTTGCAATAATGCTCCCAAATCTTTTTACTTACCCAGTCGCTTTATTTGGATGTTATAAAATTGGAGCAGTAGTTGTGAATTTAAATCCTTTGTTTAAAGGAAGAGAAATAGAGAATACGCTAAATGATTCACGAGCAGAAACAATAATAGTTCTAGATAAATTTGTTAAAGAACTCGATAAAGTCATCAAAAGAACAAAAATTAAAAAAGTAATAGTTTGTAGGGCGTCTGATTTATTGTCGTGGCAAATGTCTTTGTTGGTTAATGTAGTAACTTTTTTTAAAAAAGAATCTATTAAAATCAATGAAAGCTACATTTCGTTTGTCAGAGCTATCTCTAGTAAATATAACTTAAAAAAAATAACTATTATGCCTGATGATATTGCTTTATTACAATATACTGGTGGTACTACGGGGAAATCCAAGGCAGCAGTATTAACTCATAATAATATTTTATCGAACATACAACAACTTGACTTATGGGTTGGGCCTCATGTAACTAAAGGGAGAGAAATAATAATTACTGCTTTACCTCTCTATCATATTTTTTCATTTTCGGTCAATTTTATATATTTTTTTAGTATTGGATCTAATAACATACTTATTGCCAACCCAAGGGATCTAAAAAGTTTTGTAAAAGATTTGTCAAAATATCGGTTCACTGTAATCACAGCAGTTAATACGCTGTTCAATTTATTATTAACTAGTTCCAAATTTAAAAAAATAGATTTTACATCACTTAAGTTTGCTGTAGGGGGTGGTATGTCTGTTTTATCGAGTACTGCTAAAAGATGGAAAAAAATTACTGGAGTAGAAATCACTCAAGGTTATGGACTAACTGAAACATCACCAATTGTTTCTATAAATAATATTACTGATCGATTCAATGGCTCTATAGGTCTACCTGTTCCTTCAACAACTGTATCTATAAGAGATGATGCTGGCAATGAACTTAGTTATGGAGAGCCAGGAGAATTATGTGTCAAAGGCCCGCAGGTAATGTCAGGATATTGGAATAATACTAGTGAAACAGCAAGCTCATTTACAGATGATGGTTTTTTTAAAACTGGCGATATAGCAACAATAGATAAAAAAGGATTCCTGAAAATCGTTGATAGAAAGAAAGATATGATTATCTCGTCAGGATTTAATGTTTACCCAAATGAGATCGAGGACTATGTCTCTGAGCATCCAGATGTTCTTGAGTGTGGTGTTATAGGTGTTACAGACTCTAATAGAGGTGAGAGTATACATTTATTTATAGTAAAAAACTCCCAATCGTTAACAGAAAACGAGATAAGAATATTTTGTAAAAAAGGATTAACAATATATAAGATTCCTAAAAAGGTAACTTTTATCGAAGAGATGCCAAAAAATAATGTAGGTAAGATTCTCAGAAGAAAACTACGTGAATTATAGTTTTAGTTGAATATTATCAAATGGTCAATTACAGGTTTGATTCCAATAACTTCGTTTAATGAGTGATTATGATGGCTAGGTGTATAACAGTAGACTCTTTCACCATCAGAAAGTTCAAGCTTGTATAAGAAGTCAGACCCATGGAAACTTTTTTCAATTACTTTTGCTGACTGAGTTGAATTATCATCATGGATAATATCATCTGGTCTTATCATAACTTTAACAACAGAACCTATTGAAAATTTTGAGGCATCACCAAAAAACTGACCAAGCTCAGTTTGCACATGATTGGTATCAATAACGTTCCCTTGAATAAAACTACCAATACCACAAAAAACAGCAATATCCTCTGTTAAAGGTTTATGGTAAAGATTATATGCAGTATCGTATTGAATTATTTTTTTATTATCAAGGAATGCAATTTTATCCGATATTTCAAAGGCCTCCTTTATATTATGTGTGATTACTATTGTGGTAATTTTTTCTTCTTTGAGAAGCTTTTTAACATCTGACATTAAAGTTTCTTTTAACTTTTCATCTAGCGCACTAAATGGTTCATCTAATAATAAAATTTCTGGTTTTGGAGCTAATGCTCTAGCAATTGCAACTCTCTGTTGTTGCCCCCCTGATATTTCATGCGGGAAACTCTTAAGGATTCCTGAAATATCAAGTAGAGTGCTCAATCTCTCGAGTCTTTTAGATTTTTCAGTTGGAGTATGTTTCTCAATACCAAACAGTATATTATTTTCGCAATTTAAATGAGGAAATAATGCTAGATCTTGGAAAATAATCCCAACTTTCCTATTTTGTGGTTCGACGACTTTAGATCTATCATCTACTGTGACACCATTAATCTTTACTCTTCCAGAATTAATATTTTCAAAACCCGCAATAATTCTAAGTAAAGAGCTTTTGCCAGAGGCACTAGGACCAATTATTGATATTATCTCTTGTTCATAGATATTCAGGTTTAAATTATCTATAATTTGGTTCCCATCAATATTGAGAGAAATATTTTCAATTTCTAATTTCATTATTTCCACCGAAATCAATTGTTTTTCTTATCAGCATTATAACAGGTATTAGACTTATGATAATAAGCATTAATGATGGCGAAGCTATATATGAAAGTTGTTCTGAAGATGCTAGCTCATAGATATTTATTGCTAGGGTATCAAAATTAAAAGGTCTAAGTATTAAAGTTGCAGGTAGTTCTTTAACGATATCTACAAATACTAAAATAAACGAAGTTATCAATGTGGTTCTCATTATCGGCATATGTATTTTTTTTAATATTGTAAGATTTGAAAATCCAAAAGATTGTACTGTTAAATCTATATTTTTTTTTATTTTCCCTAAACCCGTTTCTGTCGCATTATAGGATATTGTTGAGAATCTAACTAGGTATGCAAGGACAAGCGCAAATAAAGATCCGCTTAAATAATATATAGGCGAACCGAATAGAATAGATTGTATATTATCAACCATTGCTAGTGGTATAATTATTCCTACAGCTATAACAACACCAGGTATCGAGTAGCCAAGTGAAAATATTCTCAACGAAGATTTAATATAAATATTACTAGTAGATCTATTAATATAAGAAGAATATATTGAAATTAAAACTATTATAGCAGCAGCAATAGCTGCGATAGATATTGTATTTGTAATTATCTGTATAGAGTAAGCATTGAAAATATAATCATATGTCTCTAATATCCAGACAAATAACTGAATAACCGGAACTATAAAACCTATAACAGAAAATATTGAACACCAAAAAAACGCATATACACTTTTTATCCCATTTAGTTCTTTAGTTTTTAATTTTCTAGATTTCTGAGATGTATTAACATATTGACTTTTCCCTCTAGACGCTTTTTCTATAATAATCAGTATAAATACAAAAGTTAATAAGATTGAAGATAAATGAAGTGCGCTATTTTCATCTCCAAGTGAAAACCATGTCCTATAGATTCCTGTGGTAAATGTGCTTACGCCATAATAATCCATCGTCCCAAATTCTGCCAAAGTCTCCATCATAACTAAACTCAAACCAGCTATGATACCTGGTCTAGCTAGAGGAATACTAATTTTTGAGAAGAGCTCTCGACTATTTAAGCCTAAGGATTTTCCAACCTCTAAAGCACAATAAGATTGTTCTTTAAAAGATGAGTATGCCAACAAGTATACATATGGATACAAACATATGCTCAAGATGAAAATTACCCCATAGATGTTTCTTAACTCAATAATTTCATATAATTCTTTACCTAATCCAAAATAATTCTCTACTGAGTCAAATATCATACCTGAAGGCTCAAATAAACCAGCATAAATATATGCCGATACGTAAGTAGGTATTGCAATAGGCATAACTAGTAACCACTTAAATATATTTTTAGCTGGAAAAGTAAAGTTTGTTACAAGCCATGCACATGAAACCCCAATTATCACAGTGCAAAAGGCTACAGACACCAGTATAATAAGGGTATTATATAGATACTCTGACAATAAATTTTCACTCAGATGCCCCCATAACTGTGAAGGTGGTTGAACTATATATGAGAGAACAGTTATGATTGGGATAATGACAAGTAGAACGATAAAAAAAAGTACAATCGTATTTTTATAATCAATTACATTTTTAATCATTAGTTACTGCCAGTTTACCCTATCAAATATCTCGACAGCTTTTGTATTGTTTTTTCCTAGGTTGTTTAGAGATAAATTATCTTGTTTAAATGGATAACCCCAAGATTTTACAATATCACTGACCTCTATATCTTCTCTTATGGGGTACTCATGATTAGTTTTAGCATATAAGACTTGAGCTTTATCACCAGCTAGGAATTCTATTAATTTTATCGCATTCTGGGTATTTTTTGAATGCTTTACAACGGCAGCTCCGCTTATATTTATGTGCGCACCTCTATCCATTTGATTTGGGAAAAAAACAGATATCATTTTAGCATATTTTCTTTCATTATCTTTTTTCGAGGTAATCCATTTTCCTAGATAGTATGTGTTCGCAAGAGTTACATCACATTCTCCTAAAACAACAGATGTCATCTGAGTTCTATCATTACCTTTTGGTTTTCTAGAAAAGTTTCCAACTACTTTACTAGCCCATCTTTCAGCTTTTTCTTCACCTAGATGAGATACTAGAGAGGCAAGGAGAGATTGATTATATATATTACTGGATGATCTTAAACAAATTCGTCCTTTCCACTTAGGGTTAGCCAGATCCTCATAAGTGCTTAATTCTTTAATATTTACTTTTTGTGGGTTAAACATTATTATTCTTGATCGAATAGATAAACCATACCAATAACCTTCATCATCTCTAAGATGGGTTGGAATTAATTTATTTAACTGTTTAGAATCAATACGTTTTAATAAATTATCAGACTTAGCTTTATATAAGTTTCCTGCATCTACTGTTAATAAAACATCAGCCCGAGTATTTTTTCCTTCTTGTTGAATTCTTTTTTGTAGTGCTTTTGATTTTCCGGATATAATATTTACTTTGATATTTGTATTGTTCTCAAACTCTATTAATAAAGGTTTTAATAAATAACCTTTGCGAGCACTATAAATATTTACTTCTTCTATAACTTGACCGACCTGTTTACCAGTAGATTCATTATTTGAATATTCATTACTACATGATGATAATATACCAATCAAAAATAGTAATAAAACTGACCTTGCCATATCACCCCACCTCAAAACATTCATACATTAAATTTTGCTTAAACACGAATGATTCTCATTATATAGCTAGATCAGATATATTTAAAGTAATATGACGTATATATTTTCAGGAAAATACAGGTATTTTAGTTATGTAAGTCATGTTATAGTTTTCAGTTAAATTATACAAAAAAAGTGATTGCTCATGATAATGTCTGATCTACAGGGACAAATATGGATGGATGGTTCTTTTTGCGATTGGAAAGATGCAAAAATCCATATACTAACTCACACCATGCACTATGGTACGGGTGTTTTCGAAGGTGTTAGAGCATATGAAGCTAAGTCTGGACCAGCAATCTTTCGACTAAAAGAGCATACCGATAGACTTTTTCAGTCTGCAAGTCTTGTTGGTATGAAGATGCCTTTTAGTAAAGAAGAACTAATGCAGGCTCAGTGTGATTCAGTAACTAAAAATAATCTAAAAAATGCATACATAAGACCATTGTGCTTTTATGGAAGTGAAGGCATGGGTTTGAGAGCAGATAATCTTAAAGTACATTGTGCAGTTGCAGCTTGGGATTGGGGGCCATATCTGGGAGCTGAGCAAATAGAAAAAGGTATAAGAGTTAAAGTTTCACCTTTTCCAAAAAGAGATCCAGAGGCTATGATATATAAAGCAAAGGCCACAGGAAATTATATAAACTCTATGCTCGCCCTAAGAGATGCCTTAGCATCAGGCTATGATGAGGCCTTAATTTTGGGAACTGACAACTCGGTTAATGAGGGCTCTGGTGAAAACTTTTTCATGATTAAAGATAATAAGCTAATCACTCCAGAACTAGTAACAGTCTTAGATGGCATTACAAGAAAGACAATAATAACCTTGGCTGCTGATTTGGGAATTGAAACTATTGAGAGAAAAATTGAACTCAAGGAAATATACGATTGTGATGAGGCATTTTTTACTGGCACAGCTGCAGAAGTTACGCCTATAATAGAGATTGATAATACTAAAATTAATAATGGAGTTCCTGGCAAAACTACAAAAGTGCTGCAAAATAACTACTTCAACCTCATAAGAGGGGAATATGATAAACATAACGAATGGTTGACTCATTTATCTGAAATAAAATGATTTTAAAAAAGAAGATTCTAGTTATTGGTGATGTCATGTTAGATAGATATTGGATGGGACAGGTTAATAGAATTTCTCCTGAGGCTCCAGTACCAATTCTAGATGTAGATACTTCTGTTGATAAGCCAGGTGGAGCCGCAAACGTTGCTAAAAATTTATCTGATTTCGGAATGGATGTAACTTTGATTGGTTTAACTGGTGAAGATGAGACGTCTGAAAAGTTATTAGAAATTTTATCGTCTACGAATATCAACTATAAACCAATTATTGATAAAAATATCAGAACAACGATGAAACTAAGAGTTATCGATAAAAACCAGCAGCTCATGAGGCTGGATCATGAAGATAAAAATCTTTCCAAAGTCGTTCCCAAGGCTTATGAAGATATGGAGGATACTTTAGGTTCTTATGATGGAATTATTATTTCTGATTATGATAAAGGAATGGTTAAGCCAATCATCAAAAAAATATTATCTAAAGCCAGCAGTCTAAAAATAAAAACTTTTATCGATCCAAAAGGAATGAATTTTGATTTCTATAAAAATGCTTACTTACTAAAGCCAAACCTAAAAGAGTTCGAAGATATAGCTGGAAAATGTCCAAATAAAAAAATATTTAATGAAGAAGGAGAAAAGCTTCGTAAGAAGTTAAAACTAGAATATCTTTTAATAACTCAAGGTAAAGATGGTATGACATTATTTGAAGATGGCAAAGCATCTTCCTACGCATCAAATCAACAGGATGTCTTTGATGTAACAGGTGCTGGGGACACAGTGATCTCCATTTTAGCAGCATATATAATTGCAGGAAAAAATATTAATACTGCTGTTGAAATGTCAAATATAGCTGCTGGAATATCAATTAAAAAACTTGGTTCAACTAGCGTTACCCAGAAAGAACTTAATAATGCATCTACAGAATAAAAAACTAGTCCAGAATTTAGATGAGTTACTCTCATTATGTGCAGATTATGCTGCCAAGAATAAATCTATTGTTATGACAAATGGCTGTTTTGACATACTGCATTGTGGACATACTCATATTCTGGAAGAATCAAAAAAACTTGGTGACATTTTGATTGTGGCTGTAAATAGTGATGAGTCTATAAAAAAAATTAAGTCTCCGAACAGACCGATTGTTGCTGAATTAGATAGAAGCTATGTTTTGTCATGTTTAAGTTCAGTCGATCATATTATATTGTTCAATGAAGAAACTCCTGAGAAAATTATTTCAAAAGTATTACCCGATATTTTAGTTAAGGGTAGTGACTATAAAGGTAAAAAAATAGCCGGTGAGGATATACTTATTAAAAATAACAAAAAAGTAGCCCTCATAGATTTGATAGATGGCAAGTCATCAACCTCTATCATCAATAAGATACTAAGACTTTAAAATCTTGTTGATTTTTATAACTACCTCGTCAATATTTATCAGCTTCATCGCACTTGGATCTCTTATTCTTTTGCCCCACTTGGCTTCTTCTATTTTCATTTGATGATATTTCTGTAAAGCCAAAGGATATTTATTAATAATATTTTCCATATTATCAATTGGCCCAGTTCTATCAGGATTTGAGGTAGCATATAGACCAATTACAGGTCTATTTAATATTGATGCAATATGAAGAGTGCCAGAATCAGGCCCAATATAAAGTTCGCAGCCTCTGAGTATATTATAAAGTTCTTGGAGGTCTGTTTTACCTACAAGATTTATAATACTGTTATCTGATTCCAGTTTTCGTGATTGAGACATTTCATACTCAGTATTCCCGCCAACCATGACTGAATTGATATCATAATACTTAGATATATAATTCGCTATTACCTTATAGTTATTTATATCCCACTCACGGTAATTAAAATTCCTAGAGCTCGTAAATGGATTGAACACAATATATTTTTTCTTTATTAAACGCTCATTTATTTTATATTTGATATTAATATCTGCGTTATTACTTCTTTTTTCAATTCCTATCTTTGATAAGAACCCAAAGAAAGTCTCTCTGACATGTTTTCTCACAGAGTTATTTATCCTTGTATTAATAAAAAACCCATGTAAGTTTTTAGAATTATGCTTATCAAAGCCAATTTTAATCTTAGCTTTTATAAATAAGCTAATAATATTAGCTCTCAATGAAACCTGCATATTTAATAAAGCATCAAATCTAAAATTCTTATATAAGTAGATTAAAGTGGAAAATGTGGATAGGAAATCTTTTTTATCAATTACTATAAAATGAACATTAGATATATTTTTGACTAAAGAGTATTCTGTTTTACCTATAATCCATGTAATATCTGTTTGAGGGGTGTATGATTGTATAGATTTTATTATTGGTATCATATGAGTGATATCCCCAATAGATGATAATCTTAATACGCAAATAGATTTATGTGAAAAAGTAGCTTGAGACATAATTGAAGATAATAACTAAAAAAATTAATAATACAGTAATATTCTATGATAAAGATATAGAAATTAATATAGAAGATTTATTTCTATCAAAAGTATTCAAAACTAATGAAAATACAAATGTAGAATGGATCAATAATAATACTTGGGTTAAAAAACATTATTTTAGAAAAGGAATGATGAGGTTTATGTCTGATAATTATCTATATAAACCATTATATGAAACGAGATCTTATAAAGAATTTAGCTTATTAAACTACCTATATCATGAGAATTTTCAAACATGTAGGCCTATTATGGGGTGGGTAGATTACAATTCTTTATCATATAAAGCTAACTTAATCACTGAGTCTATCCCTGCTGTCACATTTGACAAATTCTTGCTATCAATTAATGATTTACCATCTCATAGCCAAGCTGCTCTAAAACACAAGGTTTATCATAGCATTGGTTTGTTAGTATCAAAAATGCATATGCTAGGAGTAAACCATGGAGATTTAAACATGACTAATATTCTTGTTAATGAAGAGAGAATAAATCATGATAATACTAATAAGAATATTTGGATAATTGATTTTGATAAGTCAATGAAGGCTAACTTAATTATGAGTAAAGAATCTAAAAATTTAAATATAAAGAGATTTAAAAGATCTATATTGAAGAAAAAACTATTTGATCAAGAGAGTTTTAGTCATTTCTTAGATGCATATGAGGCTCATAGTAGAGATTGAATTTCTTTACAGTAATCATTGATAATATCTTTTTTGGAAAGTAATATTTTTTTAGCATTAGCTCCGAATAGTTCTCGTCTTTGTTTTGATTTAATAAGTCGTTCAAAAACATGTTTAAGTGTTGGTGAGCTTTTCACCATAATCATGGCATTATTTTTTAGAAATTCCTCTGTTTCCTCTATGAAATTATACATATATGGACCAACGATAATTGTCTTGCCATATGATGCAGCTTCCATAAAATTTTGTCCACCATGATCTACGAGGGAACCACCTAAATATACAAATTCACAATGTTCTAAAAAAAGATTTGCTTCGCCATATGTATCTGCGATGTATATTTGTGTTGATTTTTTTATAGGTTCATTTTTACTGCGTATAGAAATACTCAGCATATCTAAAGGTATATCTGATAATATATCCCCTAGTCTTTCTGGATGTCTCGGCATAATCACTAGAAGAACTTTTTTCTCATTTATCCTCATCCATTCGGTTATTATTTGTCTTTCTTCATCTGGATGTGTCGATAACGCTAGTACATATTTTCTGTTAACAATGTTTTCATTATTATAAATCGTATTGTTTGTATCTGCATATTTAAGATTACCAATAACTTTAATATTTTTATCTAAATATCCGAGTTGAATATATTTTTCCTTGTCCCTGTTCGACTTACAAAGTATGAGATCGATATCTAAAAGGACTTTTTTGTAAACCCGTTTAATGAATGAAGGACTCTCAGTTGTTCTTTTAGATAGTCTTGCGTTAGCTATAATAATTGAAATATTATTATTTTTACAGATTGATATAAGATTAGGCCATAATTCAGTTTCTATTAAAATACATATTCGAGGATTAATTAAATTGATGAATCTTCTCGTTGTAAATAACCAATCAAGCGGCAAGTACGCATGTTCTAAATTCTTATTTGTAGGGATAATGCTCCTTGAGGAAGAAGTATTAGTTGTTATCAGGAAAGTTTCTTCTGGAAACTTTTTAGACAAACTTTTATATAAACTTATAGCAACTTTAGTCTCGCCAACAGAAGATGCATGAATCCATATGGGCTCCTTAAATAGTTTTTTAGAAAAAAGACCTAGTCGTTGCCTGATGAAGGAGATACCACTTTTTCTTCTAATTGCTTCTATTAAGACTCTACTTATTAGGTATGGAGAGATGAGATATAGTATTAAATTATAAATTATCATCTATCTAAATGTTGTTACCATACTAACATTCTATTTATAGTTAGAATATTTTCTACACTTAAATTAGATGAATATTTCTTTAAATTTAGATCGACTAGTAGCAAGTCTAGAGTGCTTTCAATTAAATCATTTTTAGCTACCATTAAATTATATTCTGCATCTTTAATTTCTACATCAGTATATAGACCAACATCAGCACCTTGAGAAATTGTTAGATAATCCTGATTGACATCATTATATCTATCACGTTTAACTATAACTAAACTTTTTAGTAAGTTATAATTATTTATGTTATCTAGAATTTCTTTTCTTATGGTTCTTCTCAGGTGATCTAAGTTTATTTTTGCATTTTTATACTTATATCTTGCTTCAGTTACCTTAGATTTTTGGAAACCTCCCTGATATATAGGTATATTAATCGTTAGTCCAATCGTATTAGACTCTCTTGTTTGTTTACCCAGTCTAGAACCACTACTAGTATCAGAATAATCATAAGTAGCATTTAAATCTATAGTTGGATAGTGTTTTGATTTATTTGATTTCATTTCATCTCTAGAAATATCTACATCCAGTAATGCAGATTTAATACTATTAAAAGACACTAGAGCTTTAGAAATTAAACTATTTGCATCATACTTCGATAATGGGATTTCAATCGTATGATTGAGGTTATGTATATCCATAATTTCTCTGCCAGTAAATATATAGACGTCTTGTTTAGCCATGTCAAATTCATTTACTAGTATTTGCTTTTCAACCATGGTCATTTCATAGTTGTTTTTATATTTATTCAATTCAATATCAGATATATAACCGTTATCAAAAAGTTTTTCTGCACTTTCATATTTAATTAGCATTGAGTCTAATTTTACTTCACCAGCAGCAACACTATTTTTAGCATTAATGAGATTAAAATATAATTCTGCCGATTTTACTATCAAATCTTTTTTAAACTCTTCGAGATTTATTTCAGATTTCTTAACTATTGACTCTGCTTTATTTAGCTCATCAAAAAAATATAATCTGAGCAAAGGTTGTGTGATTGTTAAGCTTGCGCTTTCTGTTGAATAGTCTTTTTGTGTGCCAGTACCAGTATACTTATTAACATTAATTTCTTGAGTATTAGCTGTTATGCTAACTTCAGGGAATATATTTGATGACGTTTGATTATAAATTTCTCGAGAAATTTTCTGATCATTAGTAATTATTTGAAGATCATTATTAAAATTTAATGATCTATTATAGACATCCATAATATCAGCAGCTTCAACATGTGAAGTCAGCATTATAATGATCATTAAATATAATTTTGATTTATACATATTTAGGCATTGATGGGTCAATATTCAATGACCACGCATCTATCCCTCCTGTTAAATTAATTACGTCACTGAAACCCTTTGATGTTAAGTATTTAGCAACCATCCTACTTCTAATACCATGATGACAAACAACAATAATTTTCTTATTGATGCTTAGCTCTTCTTCAGCATTAGCAATTTTACCCATAGGTATATGTGTAGAATTCTCAATATGACATATATCATATTCCCATTGTTCTCTTACATCAAGAATCATTAGGTCATTTTTAGCATTATCAATAATATCTTTGACTTCTCTTGGGCTTTTTTCAATCATTATTCACCAGTTAAAATTGTCTGTATGTTAGTTTCAAGCACATATTCTTTTAGATAGCTTGATTTATTAGTTTTATATACGATCATACCTTTTTGTATTGGGCAATTAGCAATATTTTCAAATATAAAACAACGAGCACCATTATCCATGTTATCTAATATTTGATCAATGTTGTCGGTTGCAATTGTAAAAATAGTTGCCTTGTAACTTTTTATCAATTTAAGGTTATTTAGAATATTTAATTTCTCAAAATTCATATTGCCACTCGATATACCACTACAGTTTTTTTTAGCATTTTCTATAAAATCTTCTACCACATCTATTGAGTATACTCTGTTTGCAAGCATTGATATGCAAGTTGAAAAATACCCTGTACCAGATCCGACCAATAATACATCTTCGCTTTTTTTTATATCCATAGCTTGTAATATCTTAGCTTCTACAGATGGTAATAACATTTTCTGATTAAAGCCTATAGGTATGCTCATATCTACGTGAGCAAACGACTTATATTTGTCAGGAACAAATGATCTTCTTGAAATTTTTTTTAGTGTATCCAAAACACCATCATCAATAACATTAAGTGTTCTAATATGATTTTCTACCATATTAATTGTATTTGTATTATCTTCTTTCATTTCTTTAGTAAGTTTAGTATTGTTGTATTATACTTTAATTCCAATTAAATTAACATAATCTGGTCTTTCTCATGAATGATAAAAAAATAGATATAAATGAATACTCAGAAAACTTTCCAAATTCTGAGAAAGTTTATGTAGAGGGCTCTAAGCCAAATATCAGAGTCCCTTCTAGGATGATAAAACAAACCGCTACTAAACTTAATGATACTATTCAAGAAAATGAATCTATTTATGTATATGATACCACTGGTCCTTATACAGATCCGAAATATCACATTGATGTAACTTTAGGCTTGAAGAAGACTAGAGAAGAGTGGATAAAGGACAGAGCCGACACAGATGAATCTAAAAGAAGTTATTTGGATGCTTTAAAAGCAAATTTTGATAATGCTCAGTATGGTATAAGCGATCTTTCTCGCAAAGCAAAATTTAATAAAAACGTTACACAGATGCATTATGCTAGAGAAGGCATTATAACTTCCGAGATGGAGTATGTAGCGATCAGAGAAAATATATTTCATAATAGAGCTGACCACGATAATAAAATCACACCTGAATTCGTTAGAGATGAGATAGCTTCAGGAAGAGCAATCATACCATCAAACATAAATCATCCAGAGATTGAGCCAATGATAATAGGTAAAAACTTTTTAACCAAGGTCAATGCAAATATTGGTAATTCCCCGGTAAGATCAGATATTACAGAAGAGCTCGATAAGCTTTTATGGTCAGTTAGGTGGGGGGCTGATACAGTCATGGATTTGTCTACGGGTAAAAATTTATATGAGACTAGAGAGCAAATAATCAGAAACTCACCAGTACCTATTGGAACCGTTCCGATATATGAAGCCTTAGAAAAAGTAAATGGAAAGCCTGAAGATCTCACTTATGACATATTTAGAGAAATTCTGATTCAACAAGCAGAGCAAGGAGTAGATTATTTTACTATCCATGCTGGTGTTCGACTTAGTTATATTCCAAAGACAATGGACAGATTGACCGGTATAGTCTCAAGGGGTGGCTCTATAATATCCAAATGGTGCCTAACACATCATAAAGAGAATTTTTTATATACTAATTATGATGACATATGTGAAATTATGAAAAAATATGACATTTCATTTTCATTAGGTGATGGGTTAAGACCTGGTAGCATATCTGATGCAAATGATGATGCTCAATTTTCTGAGCTTAAAACTTTAGGAGAGTTAACAACAAAAGCTTGGGAGCATGATGTGCAGGTTATGATTGAAGGACCAGGACACATTCCAATACATTTAATCAAAGAAAATGTCGATATGGAAGAATCTGTATGTAGTGAAGCTCCATTTTATACATTAGGGCCACTCGTGACAGATATTGCCCCAGGATATGATCATATCACGTCTGCAATTGGAGCAGCTAATATAGGGTCTTATGGTACAGCTCTTCTATGCTATGTAACTCCAAAAGAACACTTAGGCCTTCCTAATAAGGATGATGTCAAAGATGGATTGATAGCTTATAAGATTGCTGCCCATGCGGCTGATTTATCTAATCAGCATCCATCTGCAAAATATAGAGATGATGCGCTTTCAAAAGCAAGATTCGAATTCAGATGGGAAGATCAATTTAACCTGGGTCTTGATCCATATAAATCAAAAGAGTTTCATGATGAAACTCTACCTCAGGAAAGCGCTAAGGTTGCACATTTCTGTTCTATGTGTGGACCGCATTTTTGTTCTATGAAGATTACCCAAGACATCAGGGACTATGCTCAAGAGAAAGGGTTCAAAGATATCAAAATCGCAGTTGATTTTGGTCTTGACGAAAAATCTCAAGAGTTCAAAAAATCAGGAAATGAAATCTATATTAAAAAATAGTTTATTTCTTTTTCTTCTTAGTTTTACCAAAAACACCAGTCAATGCTTGACTAATATCATTGATAATGTCATCTGAGTTTTCTATACCTATAGAAAGCCTAACTAGGTCTTCTGGAACTCCTGCAAGCTTCAATTCTTTCTTGGACAATTGTCTATGGGTTGTTGACGCAGGATGACATGCCAATGATTTAGCATCTCCTATATTTACCAGTCTCACTATTAACTCAAGATTATCAATAAATTTAGCACCGTTAGCCTTTCCGCCTTCTATACCGAAACTTAAAACACTTGAAGCTCTGCCGCCCATTAGTTTTTTAACAAGTTCAAAATCTGGACTACTTGGAATACCGGGATAGTTAACCCATGTTACATTTGGATGTTTAAGTAAAAAGTCTGCTACTTTAACAGCATTTTCACAATGTCTATCCATGCGTACAGCCAAACTTTCAATACCTTGTAAGATAAGGAAGCTATTAAATGGTGAAATTGCAGCCCCCATATTTCTTAAAGGCACAACTCTTGCTGCACCGATAAATGCTGCATCACCCATAGCTTCTGTATAAACAACACCATGATATGATGGATCAGGTGTATTTAATCTACTAAACCTTTTTTTATGTTTCGCCCATGGGAATTTTCCTGAATCTACAATAATCCCTCCAATGGTTGTTCCATGTCCTCCCATATATTTAGTTAAAGAGTGAACAACGATATCTGCACCATGTTCTATTGGTCGGAATAAATATGGAGAAGGCACAGTATTATCAACTATTAATGGTATACCATGATCATGTGCTAGTTTTGCCATTTTAGGAATATCTACGACATTTGCTGCAGGATTACCAATTGATTCACAGAAAATAGCTTTAGTTTTTGAATCTATCAAAGATGCCATATCATCTATTTTATTGTGCTCACCAAATTTAACTTCAACCCCGAATCTAGGTAATTGATGAGCAAATAGGGTGTATGTACCACCATATAATGTACCAGTACTGATTATATTATCACCAGCTTCACAAATGGTCATAATTGCATAAGTTGTAGCTGCAGAACCAGATGCTAGGGCAAGTGCGCCAATGCCTCCTTCCATAGCAGCAACACGTTTTTCAAGAACATCAGATGTTGGGTTCATTATTCTTGTATAAATATTACCAGCTTCTTTTAGATCAAATAGGTCGGCACCATGCTGAGTATCTCTAAAAGAATATGACGCTGTTTGGTATATTGGTACAGCTACAGCATTTGTTGTTGTCTCAGGAGAATAACCTCCATGGATTGCAATTGTTTCAAATTTCATTGGTTCCCCCAAAATTCAGTATCCATCCATGATAAGAAAAATCTAGCTATATTACTAGTCTAATTTAAAAGATATCAAGATTTAATTGGTTTTTATCTACATTATTAAAATTTATACCTAACCCTAATAGTCTTATAGGTTTGTTTCTATTAATGTTATTTTGAATCAAAAGTTCAAGGAAAACATTAAAACTCAGATTATTGCATGCTATTTGTGAACTAGTTAATTTGAAATTACTATACTTAATTTTGATGAAACATGATTTAATTTTTTTATTTTTATAATCACCATCATTTATTCTCTTTAATAACTCTTTGTATAAGACTGATAATTTATTAGAACATAATTCAAAATCTTTAAGATCTTCTTCGTAAGTATCTTCAACACTCAAGCTTTTCCTAATTCTATCAGGGTTGACCTCTCTTTCGTCAATACCCCTACATAATTGATACAATATATCACCATATTTGCCTAACATATCAACAAGATCATATCTTTTTATTTTCTGAAGATCCCCACATGTGTTTATTTTTTTTCTTTTTAGTAGTTTTTCTGTTTTTTCACCAACACCATGTATGCTTCTTATCGGTATTTCTAAAACGAATTTATCAATGTCACTATCAGAGACAGAAAACTGCCCATTTGGCTTATTCCAATCACTTGCTATTTTTGCTAAAAACTTATTTGAAGAAATTCCCGCTGAAGCTGTTATCCTTAGATCTTCAGAAATCTTCTGGCGTATTTGTAGTGCCATTTTTTCTGGATCACCATCACAGTATTTAGAATCTGATACATCTAAGTAAGCCTCATCTAGTGATACTGGTTCAATTATTTTTGTATAGCATCTAAAAATTTTATGAACTTCTTGAGATACATCTCTGTATTTATGCATGTTTACTGGTAGAAAAATTATATCAGGACAAAGTCTTTTTGCTGTTACAGAAGGCATAGCAGATTTAACTCCAAATTTTCTAGCTATATAATTACAAGTAGTTACAACACCTCTGCTCTCTGAGCTACCAGCTACAGCGACAGGTTTATTTAAATATTGTGGTTTATCCCTTATTTCTACCGATGCATAGAAACAGTCCATATCTACATGAATAATTTTTTTGTAGTTAAATTTATCTACTCTCATTAGCAGTAGAAGCTTTTATCGTTAGGGCATGGATTTCCCCAGTTTTTATATATTTATCCAGCAGAGAATATACAATTTTATGTCTATCAATAATCGATTTATCTAAAAATATATCACTCACAATTTTTACAGTGAATTTAGCGTCTCCCCCTTCTACAAGAACTTTTGAGTCACTTATATTATCAGTTAAAATCTTTTTAATAGTCTCTTCCATTTCATTTCTCCCATAATTCTGGATTGGCCCAATTGTCACTGTTCAACCAATCAGGTATATTTTTATAACTACTTATATTATAAGCATAAAAAAAATAAAATAAATTATTCTCACTTGATTTAAATATCATTTTAAACCCTAAAGACATGAGCATATTATGTGTATCAGTTATATAGTCTTGAGTATCAAGTTTACGTATTACTATAAACCTTTCTTGAAAGTTATGTATCATCCTGCCAATATTATCATATGAATCTATCAGTGTTTTGTCTTTCAAAAAAAGTATTAGTAAATCTCCCTGAACATCATAGTTATTAATTTTAACAAAGTCGTAAGATAATTTTCCTGCATTTAAGATTTTTGAAATATCATCGCCATTATTCTCAACGAGAAGACTATGTGAATTATCATCTGCTACTATACTCAAAATAATATTTTGTAAATTATGCATCATGACTCAAGTATACATTATAAGAAATAAGCTTGGTCTTAATTATATGATTTGGTTTTGGTAGAGATGAAATAGAATTGCTTGGCTCCTTGACAACAACTTTCTTTTTACAGTATTTTTTTGCAATCTCAACAATTTCTTTTTTATCATCACCGATAAATGCAATTAGTTTCAATGTTTCATCATATTTAGATGAAAGAGAGTTTATTTTTAGTTTATTAAACATAAAATCTAAATATATATAGTCATATCTTTCTTTACTATGTTTTATAAAATCATAAATATTACCATGAAACAACCTAATATTATTATCTGATCTTTCTAAACCATTATTTAATAATAGAGAAACTATCGGGCTATTTTCAACCATCGTTACATTGTGTCCCATAGCATTCAACAAAGTTCCGTCCCTACCAAATCCTGCAGTACCATCCAAAATATCTGAATTCTTACTTGAAAAAACTTTACGAAATATGTCCTTGCTATCTTTTAGCCTCATATTCATTTTTTCTTTAAAATCTTTTTCATTAAAATCAACAATAATCTTTACAGGATTTTTATAGTTTTTATTTATTATATAAATTTTGTCTTTTTTAAGATGTAACTCGATATTTATGTCAATCTTATCTATATCTATGGAATTCTTTAATGATGAACATTTAGCAATGTTTGTTTGGTCACAAAATATTTTCATTCAGAAATATTATACTTTCTTCTTATTATTCTCAGAAAATAAAAAACTAATGGCCAGCACAATGCGCTAGTCAAGCAGCTCCAGTATAAAGAAATATTATAGTTATTTATGTTTAAGATTGAATCAATCCATAAGACAAGTGTGAACTTGATTATCAAGATAGCTATGATGACTATTGATTGTTGGAAAACAGTTATATATCTAGCTATGTGGTGAATCTTTAAAACGAGATAAGATATAACAGTATACATTAGAGCATTTATACCCAATGTTGATCCTAATACTACATCCAGCACCAATCCAACTATCCAGGATGTTAGCAGCCCAATTGACGAGGGTATAGCTAATATCCAATATATAAGGAAAAGCTGTGTCCAGTCAGGAGAGAATGATCCTAATGGAAAAGTACTGATTGTTAATATTAACGAAAATATTAATGATAATAATATGGTAAAAAATTTACTCATCAACATTTTCCTTCGGCATGTAGTCCCATATTAAAATAAGCTCGGGCATTTTTTCTGGATACTCGAAAGGTTGTATTTCTGCTTCTTTAAACTCAGCATCTAGATTATCTCCAACTTTAATGACTGTTCCAATAGGGATCTTAGGTTTGAATCTATTTGCAATTCCTGAGGTAGAAATGACATCGCCTACCACAATGTCGCTATTTATATTCGCATAATTAATTATTAACTTTTCTTTATCTCCAGATCCGCTAACTATTACTTTTTGTCCAGTTCTATTAATTTGGCCAGGAATATCATGTGTCGGTTCTGTTATTAGTATTACTTTAGATGATAAAGAATTTGTTTCAATGATTTGTCCTACTAATCCATTTGTGCCTATAACATTTTGGCCAAGAAATATTCCATGATTTTTCCCTTTATCTATTAATATAACTCTTTTAGTGGGGCTTGCAGAGGTATTTATAACCTTAACAATAGTTTGTCTATTGGATAAAATACTAGATTCTTTTGTGATTTTTCTGAGTCTAATGTTTTCACCTTTTAAAGATTCTAGCTCTTGTAGCTTTATCTTCAAGTCTAGATTCTCTTTTCTTAGCAAAGATAGTTTCTCCTCTAAATTTTCTATATCACTAGATTCTCTGATTGCTTCTTCTAAAATTAATTTAGGTAAACTTGATAATCTTTCTATTGGATAAACAACTAAGTCATTAATTGTGGATCTAATCTGGGTAATTTTCTTATATCTATGATCAAGTACTAGAATAGTAATAGACAAGAGTATCAATATAATAAAAACATAGAATTGGTTTGTACTTTTTTGAGAAAAGCGGTTCATTACTAGTCAACAGATAAAAATTCATTTCCTTCTTTATCAATTATTTCTAATACTTTTCCACCACCTCTTGCTACACAGCTCATTGGGTCTTCAGCAACAACAACATACATACCTGTTTCTTCTGTAATAAGTTTATCAAGATCTCTTAATAATGCTCCACCACCTGTTAATACCATTCCTCTTCCATGAATATCAGCCCCTAATTCTGGCGGGGTTTGTTCTAAAGCAGTTTTGACTGCAGATATAATCCCTTGCAGAGAATCCTGAAGTGCTTCTAGTATCTCATTACTATTCACTGTAAATGACTGAGGTACACCTGCCGATAAATTTGTTCCTTTAACTTCAATTTCTAGTAGATCACTACTTGGATATGCACAACCTATTTCATGCTTTATTTTCTCAGCAGTAGGGTAACCTATTACACACCCATAATTTCTTCTAACATATGCAATTATTTGATCATCAAATGTGTCTCCACCTATCCTTGTAGACGAAGAGTAAACAATCCCATTCAGTGATATTGTAGCAACCTCTGAGGTACCGCCGCCTATATCTAACACCATGTATCCTCGAGCTTCATCAATTGGCATTCCAGCACCAATAGCTGCAGCCATTGGCTCATCAATTAAATGTACTATTCTAGCACCAGCACCTGAAGCAGATTCTTTTATTGCTCTTCTTTCAACTTGTGTCGCTCCGCACGGCACACATACTAATACTCTTGGGCTAGGTCTAAAAAACTTACTATCGTGCACTTTTCTAATAAAATGCTGTAGCATTTTTTCACAAACCATAAAGTCAGATATTACACCATCTTTCATAGGTCTGATTGCTTGTAGCCCAGTTGGGGTTCTTCCCAACATTTTCTTTGCTTCGATACCTACAGCTTCTATTTTTCGACCGCTTGAGCCTTTTTCGTCTCGAACAACAACAACAGAAGGCTCATCGAGAACAATGCCTCTGCCTTTGACATATATTAGGGTATTAGCAGTTCCTAAGTCTATCGAGAGATCTGTTGAGAACGTTCCTTTGATTTTTCTGTATATGTCACCGATCATTTCTTTAATTTCACCTTAAGTATTTCATTTATAAGTTTTGGGTTTCCTTTACCTTTTGTCTCTTTCATTACCTGTCCGACAAAAAAACCTAATAATTTATCTTTACCATTTTGATACTCTTCTACACTTTTATAGTTGTTTTTAATGATATTATCAACTATTTTGTTCAATTCATCTGTATCAGATATTTGCTTCATACCTTCATTTTCGATGATATATTGGGCATCTTCACCATTATTCCACATTCTTTCAAATACATCTTTAGCTTGTTTGCTAGATATTACTTCGCTTTGGACATTCGAAAGGAGATTCTTAAGATTCTTATAACTGACTGGGTATTCGCTGACGCCTATATTTTTTTTGTTTGCAAGAGCCAACACTTCTGTAATTATCCAGTTTGCCGTTGTCTTTGCGTTAAGATCAGTACCTTCAATTGTTTTTTCAAAATACTCTGACAATTCTCTATTATTAGTCAAAATATCAATATCATAGTCATTTAGCTTATATTGAGCCTTAAATCTATCTTTTTTTGTTGACGGAAGTTCTGGCATATTTGATTTAATATCTTCAATTAATTTAGATGTAATAGATACGGGCAATAAGTCCGGATCGGGGAAGTATCTGTAGTCATTCGCTTCTTCTTTAGATCTCATTGATCTAGTTTCATCTTTAGACGGATCATAAAGTCTTGTCTCCTGTTTAACGTTATCACCATTATCGAGGATATCAGACTGTCTTTGAATTTCATGATTTATAGCATTTTCTACAAATTTAAATGAGTTAATATTTTTTATTTCTGCCCTTGTTCCTAAAACTTCAGAACCTTTTTTCATTAACGAGATGTTTGCATCACATCTAAAGGAACCCTCTTGCATATTACCGTCACTAATGCCTAAATATCTCACCAATGAATGGATATTCTTTAGGTATTGAACTGCCTCAGCCGCACTTTTCATTTCTGGTTCAGATACAATTTCTATTAATGGTGTACCTGCTCTGTTAAGATCTATAGCTGTCTCGTTTGGGTAAAGATCATGTATAGATTTTCCAGCATCTTCTTCTAGATGTGCTCTAGTTATATTTATTGTTTTTGTCTGTCCATCAATAATTATATTGATACTTCCACCTTCAACTATTGGTATTTCATACTGTGATATTTGATACCCTTTTGGGAGATCAGGGTAAAAATAGTTTTTTCTGGCAAATATAGAATTATCAGAAATATTTGCCCCAATAGCTAAACCAAATTTTATTGCCATTTTAACTGCTTCCTCGTTTAACACAGGAAGGACTCCAGGCATTCCTAGGTCTATCGCACACGCTTGAGTATTCTGATCTGAACCAAAATCGGTTGAAGCTGGAGAAAAAATCTTACTTTTTGTATTCAATTGAACATGAATTTCTAAACCTATAACTGGATCCCACATGTCTATTAATTCTCCTGTGGTGACTTAGTATGCCAATCTGTTAAATTTTGATAGTGGTGAGCTAAAGATAAAATTTTAGATTCATCAAAATGATTGCCAATTATCTGTAAACCCAATGGCAGATTATTTTTAAAACCCATAGGGATAGACATTGCTGGTAATCCAGCAAGGTTGGTACTTACCGTAAATACATCTGATAAATACATTGCTATAGGGTCATTAGTTTTTTCTCCTAGCTTAAAAGCAGTATCAGGCGTTGTAGGACCAAGTATAAGATCAACTTCTTTAAACGCATCTTCAAACTCATTTGAAATAATTTTTCTAATTTTTTGTGCTTTTAAATAATAGGCATCATAATAACCCGCAGATAGTGCATAAGTTCCTATAAGAATCCTTCTTTTAACCTCAGGTCCAAAAGCTTCAGATCTTGATTTTTTATACAGTTCCTCAATATTCTTCACATTTTTTGCTCGATACCCAAATCTGACACCATCATATCTTGATAGGTTTGATGAGCATTCAGCTGGAGCTACAACTTGATATGCTGAAACACCAAGCTTAGAACTTTTCAGACTAATTTTCTTAAATTTACACCCATTCTTTTCTAAAATTCTAATATTCTCATCAAAAACTTCTCGAACCTTATCATCTAGACCATCTAAAAATTCTGATGGGATGCCAATTATTAATGATTTAAACTTTTTTGTACAATCAGCTGCATAATCAGGAACTGGATTTTTCGAGCTGGTTGAGTCTTTTGGGTCAAATCCTGAAATATGTGTTAATAGAATTGCAGAATCTTCAGCAGTCCTTGTAAAAACGCCAGCTTGATCTAAACTTGAGGCAAATGCTATCATGCCAAATCTAGAAACTCTTCCATATGTTGGCTTGATTCCACAGATACCGGTTAACGATGCGGGTTGTCTGATAGAGCCACCAGTATCAGTTCCAGTAGAGCATGGGATTAGTCTTGCCGATACACTTGCAGCAGAGCCACCAGACGAGCCTCCTGGTACATAATCTTTATCCCAAGGATTTTTTACATCACCAAAAAAACTTGTTTCATTAGAAGACCCCATAGCGAACTCATCCATATTGGTTTTACCTACTATAACCATTCCCGCATCATTAAGTTTTTCAACTACAGTTGCATCATATGGGCTTATAAAGTTATCCAGCATTTTAGATCCGCAGGTTGTTTTAATATCTTTAGTACAAAAGATATCTTTTTGTGCTAAAGGTATGCCTGATAGCGGCCTCAAGATACCCTTTGAAATTTCCTTATCTATTATTTTTGCCTTATCTATAGCATGTTCTTCAGTTAGGGTTATAAAAGAGTTTAATTCTGGATCCATATTTTTTATTCGGTTAATAAAAAGACTGGTTAACTCTAAGGAACTAACTTCTTTTTTTTCTATAGCTTTTTTTAATTCTGAAACAGTTTTATTATGCATAATTAATCAATAATCTTTGGGACCTTATAATACCCATTATCTGTATTTTCATTATCTTTCTGAAATAAATCTCTTTGGTTTGCCTCTTTAACCTCATCTTTCCTTAATTCTTGCTTAAGGTTTAACGGATGAGACATAGGTGTTACATCGTCAGTATTTACACCATTCATTTCATCGACTAAATTTAGAATTTTTTCTAAACTCGATGCGATATCATTTAATTTATCATCTTTAATTTCAAGCTTGGCAAGGTTTGCTATCTTAATTATTGTTTTTTTATCCATACTACGAGTTTCTTGATACGGTAAATCTATTTATGCCATTATAATCTAATATAATATCTATGTCTTCATAATAGTTTTTTTTCAATAGTTTCACAATTTCCCTAGATTGATCAAATCCATTTTCAATGAAAAGAATACCTTCTTTTTTGAGGATCGACTTAGACTGGGATATTAATATTTTAATATCCCTTAGACCCTTATCATTAGCGAATAATGCATAGTGTGGTTCGTATTTAAAAACGTTTTCATCGAGATACTTTGACTTATACTCTATGTATGGGGGATTTGAAATAATGATATCAGCAATATTTTTTTTAAGTCCTTTCAACCAATTTGAGACAACAATTGTACAATTGCTATGAATTTTCTTATTATAATTCTTATTTAGGGTTTTGATTGATTCAAATGAATTATCAATAAGCACAATATCCCAATTAGGTCTTTCTCTTGCAATTGTTAATCCAATGCATCCAGAACCTGTGCCAGCATCGACTAATTTCAATTTTTTATTTTTTTCGAATAACAAATCTCCTTGTTTTAAAACTTCTGGGATAATAATTTCAGTTTCTGCCCTTGGTATGAGAACTTTGCTATCAACCAAGTAATTATATCCATAGAAATCTTGATTACCAATTATATAAGCAAGAGGAACTCCATCTTTTAATAATTTAATTGATCTATTAAAACGTTTCATTTCATGTTTAGAAATTTCATACTCTGGTGTAGTAATTAGAAAAGTTTTTGTCTTGCCTATTATATCTAGAAGACAGTTTTCAACATCTCTTTTATTTATTGATGAATTATCTGAACAATAGGAGTGCAGTATTTTATTTATTGTAGAACACATGTTTAGTCTATGGCAGCTTTTTTAAGTTCCTCAATTAGTGACTCGATATTACCCTCTAATATTTGCTCTAATTTATAAAGTGTCAGATTAATTCTATGATCTGTTATTCTTCCCTGAGGATAGTTATAAGTTCTTATTCTTTCTGATCTATCTCCGCTGCCAACAATATTTTTTCTCTCTTCAGCTGTATTCTTCCTTTGTTCTTCTTGCTCATGCATTAATATTTTCGAATGCAATATTGACATTGCTTGAGCTTTATTTTTATGCTGAGATCTTCCATCTTGACATTCAGATACTGTGCCTGTTGGAATGTGGGTGATACGTACTGCAGAATCTGTTTTATTTACATGCTGCCCCCCTGCACCAGAAGCACGGTATGTATCTATTCGTAAATCTGCTGGATTAATATCAATCTGATCTATTTCATCAACTGCAGGTAAAACTGCGACAGTAGATGCAGAGGTATGAATCCGACCCTGTGTTTCCGTGTTAGGTACTCTCTGAACTCTATGAGTCCCTGATTCAAATTTTAAGTTACCATAGACATCTACACCGCTTACTTTAAGTATTATTTCTTTATATCCTCCATGATCACTTTCTGTGACATTCAATAACTCAATATTCCATGAATTCTTTTCTGAAAATTTCGAGTACATTTTGAAAAGGTCTCCAACAAAGATAGCTGCTTCTTCACCGCCAGTGCCTGCTCTTATCTCAACAAATGCATCTTTAGAATCATTTGGATCTTTATCAACTAGTTCATCTTCAAGGTATGCCTCCAATGAATCTCTAATTCTTGTATTATTGGATATTTCTTCTTCTGCCATAAGTCTGAGCTCTTTATCCTTTTCATTTAGAAAGCTTTGAGATTCTTCGATTATTTTAATGGCATTCTTATATTCATCATATTTTTTTATGATTGGATCAATTTTTGAGAATTCTTGATTTAATTTTTTTAATAAAGCATGATCTTGATATATCATTTCATCTTCAAGTTGCCCAGCTATGACCTGATGTTTTGAGATAAGCTCATTCAATTTTTCGATTAGCTTATTATTCATTACTTCTTTTTAAAAATATTTTGAATCTTAAGCGAAGTTTCTTCATCAATCAGTGATAGAACTTCTTTTAATTTTTTAGTTGTCTCATGAGTGAGCTTATTTTTTAAAGATTCCGCCAAATGCGATATTACATCATCAGTATTTTCACCATCTTTAATTAATTTTTTAGCCTTTATAATGGCGCCATCTGTTATATCATCTACATAACCTCGATAATTTTTAATAAGGTCGTTAGATTGATTTTGATCTAACCACTTTCTGAATTCTAATATCTTAAAACTAATTATTTTTTCTGCCTCATCAACGGCTTGTTCTCGTATTTTATAATTATTTTCAATGACTTTACCCAAATCATCGATACTGTATAAATATATATTATCAAGTTCAGATATCTCTGGCTCTACATCTCTAGGAACACCCATATCTATAATTACATATGGTTTTTCATTGCCACTATGAATGCAGCTTTCCATCATTCCTTTGCCTATAATAGGAATTGTACTAGACGTGCATGAAATTATGATATCATGAGATGAAATTATATTCGGTAGGTACTGCAATCTAGAATAATTACACTGATTTTCTTTAGCAACTTTACTTCCTTTTTCATAATTCCTGTTTGTTAAAGTTATATTATGCAGGTTGTTTGCATGCAAATATTTGATGGCAAGCTTAGTCATATAACCAGATCCTACAACCAGTGCTCTTTTTGAAGAGATATCATCAAATATTTTTTTTATTAATGTTATTGATGTGAACATAAAAGAAACTGGATTAGACCCAATATCAGTTGTAGTTCTTACTTCTTTTGCTACGGAAAATGAAAACTCAAATAATCTTTTCAAAGAAGATGCTAAACATTTATTTTGATCTGCAATTTTAAATGCTTCTTTGACTTGCCCTAGAATTTCATTTTCTCCTATTACCATTGAATCTACTCCAGAGGTAACGTTGAACAGATGTTTTATGGCTTTTTCTTCATGATAACTGTAAGTAAAAGGTTTGCAATCCTTAGTCATGCTCTGATTATTATTGAGCCATTGAATAATCTTTGAGTTGTCAGAATTACTCTCTGTATATATTTCAGTTCTATTACATGTTGATATCAAAACAACTTCATTTACTCCCTCTATCTTCTTTATTTCAGATAATGCACGAGGGATAGAATCTTTGCCGAAGGCTAATTTCTCTCTTATTTTGATTGGAGCGGATTTATGGTTAACGCCTAGAACATTTATAGTCATGATTTTTTAATGTGTATTTACTCTACATCCTCCGAAAATACAGATATGTGATATATTATACTATTATGAGTAACTATTTGAATATTTTACTAATAATTATCCCTTTATTTGTGTCATCTTGTTCAAATAATCGTGATGAAGTCTCAAGTGTAAATATGCCTGTTTCACAAAAGAATTTCGGCGGTGATAAGTATTTACATTTATATAACTCACTGTATATTGGTTTGGCCTTGAAGAAGTCACTAAATGATGAAGCTCTAAAAACCTTCATTAATAACATAGACACAATGGATGATATTAATTTATTTGAGAAACTTTCTAAAATCTCAAGAGATACTCATAGATTTAGTTACTCTCAAGCTATATCAGATAGATGGATCGAGATTGATGGTAACTCTTACCTAGCTTATATGTATGCTTTAAGCGCCTCTATTGATAATAGTAATTTTGATAAAGCTAAGGAATATTTTGATAATTTTATAAGAGTGAGCGATCCAAGAGACAGACGAGACTATGCAAAACTCATTTTTTTTATTATTGAAAATAAAAATAGAATTAATGTCGTTAGGTTTTTTGAGGAGTACTTAAAACAAAATAATAATTATGCGCTACATATAAATTTCATAGAATTATTGTACTCCTATAATATGCATGAAAAAGTCATTGAGCATATTAACAAAATTGGATCATTTAGTGACAGAGGTTTAACAAGAATTTATGCTAACTCTCTAAGGTCAATGGGTAGCCAAAATATGGCTATAAGTATTTTGGAGAAATACATATCAGATAAAGTCTCTCCTGATAGACAGGTTGAGTTGGAACTACTAGATGTATATCTAGACAAGCAGGACATAGTTTTCTCGGAAGACTTTATAAGCAGTTTATTAACCAAAGATCCGGATAATTCAGATACTTTATTTAAAATTTCAACTTTATTACATGATAAGGGTTATCATCTTTTATCTGAGAAATATCTATCATACATTGTTATAGAAAATGATCGAGTTAATATTATGAGGGGCCTAAATGACTATATGCTAGGTAACTATGAGGAATCGATTGAGCATTTTAAAAGAGTAAGAGATTTTAATTATAAAATATTGTCACATATAAATATCTCCTCATCGTTGAATCAGCTATATGGGCTAGATAAGGCATTTGCATATATTGAGAGCACTAAAAAAGATTATGATGATAAGGATATCAATCTTAA
>JAURQW010000022.1 GCA_030835925.1 Gammaproteobacteria bacterium
CAAAGCTGAAGAAGCACCTGCTGAAGAAGTCAAAGCTGAAGAAGCACCTGCTGAAGAAACAAAAGACACGTAATCTCAAAATGTCCCATGACAATTATATTATTGTCGGTAAAGTTTTAACCACACATGGCATAAAGGGTTATTTAACTATCAAATCATTTACAGCGATACCATCAGATATTTTTAAATATGATATCTACATACGACTTAATAATAATTATTTAAATATCAAGATTGATGATTATAAATTCATGCCTAAGAAAACTATTATGAAAATAACAAATATTAATCTGATAGAAGACTGCCATGATTATATTGGTTTAGATTTATTAGTATTAAAAAAAGATCTTCCGCAAACAGGGACTGATGAATATTATTGGTATGAGTTAATTGGATCTAATGTTATTAATAGCGATGGTATTGAATTAGGAAAGGTGATAGAAATTTTCACAAGTGGCGAAAATGAAGTCTTAGTCATAAAAAATAAATCTGATAATAAAGAGATCTTCATTCCATTTTTAAAAGATACTATTATTAATTTTGAAGATAAGAAATTGACAGTAAGATGGGACAATGAACTATAATATCATCACAATATTTCCTGAGTTAGTAAATATGTTCGCAAAAACAGGTTTCATCAAGCGTGCAATGGAAAAAGATTATATAGATATGAATATAATTGATTTAAGAAGCTACTCAAATAATAAGCATAATAGAGTTGATGATAAATCTTATGGCGGTGGCCCAGGTATGGTTATGCTGTATGAACCTATACATAGTTCTATTAAAGATATTAAAAATAAAGGTTCTGTATTATATTTGTCACCTCAGGGAAAACCTTTAACTCAACAGAAACTCAAAAACCTATCACTAGAAGATAATTTAACTATTTTATGCGGACGTTATGAAGGTGTCGATCAGAGAGTTATAGATAACCTAGTAGATGAAGAAGTATCTATCGGAGATTATGTGATATCGGGTGGAGAGAGTGCCTGTATGGTCCTTATGGAAGGTATCACTAGATTGATTCCCGGTGTTGTCGATGATATTGAGTCTATAAAACAAGATTCTTTCCAAGCTGGAATTTTAGATCATCCTCATTATACAAAACCTGAAAATATCGAAGGCATGGCTATTCCTGATGTCTTAGCAAGTGGAAATCATCAGAAAATTGAAATTTGGAGAAGAAAACACGCTCTTGGTGCCACTTGGTTAAAAAGGCCTGAGTTACTAAAAAACGTGAAACTTTCAAAAGAAGATGATAAACTCCTCAAAGAATACATACTAGAGCATGAGCAAAATGAGCAAAAATGATATTATAGATAAGATTGAGACCCAGCAATTTAACAAATTCCCAGAATTTTCTAGTGGGGACACCGTTGAGGTATCTGTAAAAGTGAAAGAGGGGAAAAGAGAAAGGGTGCAATTATATGAAGGTGTAGTGATTGCTATGAAAAATAGAGGTATCAGCTCATCATTCACAGTCAGAAAAATCTCTTATGGCGAAGGCGTAGAGAGAGTGTTTCAATTACATAGTAAAGTGATTGCTAATATCAAGGTAAAGAGAAAAGGTAGCGTAAGAAGAGCAAAACTTTATTATTTAAGAGAAAGATCAGGAAAATCAGCTAGAATCAAAGAAAAGCTCAATTAACCTTTCCACCTAAAAAGTGAATATTGTATTTATAGCTCTTGGTAGCAACCTCCATAATCCAATATACCATTTAGAGAAAGGTATCAGACAAATTAATCACCTGCCAAATACTAGTATCATTAAGAGATCATCTTTGTATAAATCTGAACCCGTCGGACCAAAGAATCAGCCAAACTATATAAACTCTGTAATAAAGATTAAAACAAAATATGAGCCTATCGAACTTCTTGATTTATTACAAGATATTGAGAATAAGCACCACAGAAAAAGAATTAAAAAATGGGGCCCAAGAACTTTAGACTTAGACATTTTGTTGTTCAATAATATAGAGATTAATAGTGATCGCCTCATTGTTCCACATCCAGAAATGATAAATAGAGATTTTGTACTAATTCCCTTGTCCGAGCTAACAAATTATAACTTTACTATTCCAAAATATGGTAAGTTAACGAAATACATTTAATTTTTATGAATGAGAAATATAAATTTATTGTTGTTGAAGGCCCAATAGGTGTTGGTAAAACAACACTTGCTAGGAAACTTGCCAATAACTTAAATAGTGAGTTACTATTAGAAAAGTTTTTGGAAAATCCTTTTCTAGAAAAATTTTATAAAGATATTGATAAATATGCACTCTCTACACAGCTACATTTTCTTTTACAAAGAAAAGCTGATCTTTCAAAATTAGATTCAGTCGTCTCAAATAATAAGAATTATGTTTCTGATTATTTTATCAATAAGGACAAACTGTTTGCAAAAACAGTGTTATCTAGGAATGAATTTGAACTATATACCAAGATATCCGCTGCTCTTGACATAACGATACCTAAACCTGATCTCATAATATATTTACAAGCTGAGCCTGATATTTTAGTAGAACGAATAAAACTAAGAGGGAATGGATTTGAAAAAAACATAACTAAAGACTATCTTCAAAAAATTACAGATGCATATACGCAATTTTTTTACTCATATAAAGAGTCTCCACTTTTGATTATTAATACATCACGTGTTGACGTTAATAAATCTCATGATTATGTGATGTTACTCGATGAGATTAGCAAAGATATAAAAGGCAAGAACTATTTCAATCCCTCAACCATATAAATGAGTAAAATAAGTTTAAAAAAAATATCTTCATTGAAGAAAAACAATATTGGAATAACTTCGGTTACTTCATATGACGCAAGTTTTGCTAAACTAGCTGATGAGTGTGGAATTGACATTATACTTGTTGGTGATTCTTTAGGTGAAGTAGTTCAGGGAATGGAAAATACACACTCTGTTACTATAAGCGATATTTGCTATCATACTAAAAGTGTTGCCAAAGGGATTAAAAATGCTTATTTAGTCTCAGATATGCCTAAAAACTCTTTTAATTCTAAAAGACAAGCACTAACAAATGCTCTAAAAATTATCAATTATGGCGGAGCAGATATGGTAAAAATTGAATCTAAGCCACAACAGATTGAAATTATTCAGCACCTTGTAAAAAATAATATTAAAGTATGCGGCCATATTGGTATACAACCCCAGAATATTGCTAATAAAAAACTATACAAAAAAATGGGAAAAACTCTCAAAGAATCTACAACTCTTGTTAATGAGGCAAAGGATCTCCAAAATGCTGGTGTTGAGTTATTAGTTTTAGAATGCATCGATAAGATATGTGCAAGTAAAATTAAAAATAGCCTTAAAATTCCTGTTATCGGAATAGGTTCTGGAAATGATTGCGATGGTCAAATTCGTGTTATTTATGATATATTCAATATGAGTTTCAATGGGTCTCCTGGGTTTATGAATTGTAAAAGATCAGTCAAAAACCCAATAAAAGATCTATTAGTGAATTACATTAAATTAACAAAAGATTTTAAATAATTTTGAATATTATCAATTCAGTTGAAGAACAAGAAAAGCTTTGTAATCGTTTAACTGATGATAACATAAAAATTTCATTAATCCCTACTATGGGTAATTTACACCTTGGGCATGAAAGCCTATTAAAGGCATCGCTTAATGATGATTATAGGATAGTATCCCTTTTCGTAAATCCATTGCAGTTTAATAATTATAAAGATTATGAAAACTATCCAAAAACTATTAAGAAGGATTTAAAAATATTAAAATCATATAACATAGACTGTTTATTTATGCCAAGCAAAGAAGATATGATTCTGAAAACAAATCACGATATTGAACGAAAGTTACCTGATTTCGCAAATATATTATGTGGGAAATTCAGAAAATCACATTTTCAAGGAGTATATAGTATAGTCAAAAAATTATTTAATATCATAAAGCCACAGAAAGCGTATTTTGGCAAAAAAGATTTTCAGCAACTATTATTGATAAAGTATTTAGTCAAGGAGTGTTTTAAAAATAATATTGAAATAATCGAGTGTGAGACAATAAGAGAGAAAAATGGCTTAGCTATGAGTTCTCGAAATAACAATCTAAGTATTAAACAAAATAGGCTTGCAGCTCTAGTATACAATGAACTAGTCTCTTTGAAAAAGTCTTTGAAGAATAATAATATAAGTCTTTTTCCTAAGTTAAGAGAAGAAATTATCAGAAAGCTATCTAAACAAGATATTAAAATCGAATATCTAGATATTTTATGTAGGAATAATTTAAATACTCCTACTGAAAAAGATATAGATGTTAATATCTTTGTTGCATTTTATATTGGGGATGTTCGTTTAATAGATAATATAGAAATATAATTTTATCAATTATTAATAATATAGTAGTATAACCTCATGAAAAAATCGTTTTTGAATTCCAAAATCCATAAAGCTACAGTTACAGATTCTCAAATTGACTATGAAGGTTCTTGTGAGATAGATATAGCCCTATTAAATGCTGCTGGTATTAGTGTATACGAAAAAATAGATATATATAATTTAACTAATGGAGAGAGATTTTCTACTTATGCAATTGAAGGTCAAGCTGAGAGTGGAAACATATGCATTAATGGTGCTGCTTGTCATAAAGCCAATATAGGCGACAAAGTCATAATCTGTACCTATGCAGATTTAGAAAATAATGAGATAATTAATCATAAACCAACCATAATAAGGGTTGATGAGAATAACAAGATAATAGAATGCTGATCAAAGAATAATATATAATGAGTACATTGATAAACATAAACGATATTGGTGGCACAATAACTAAGGAAGATGATCGATATGTTGTTAAAGACAATACTCTCCTAAAAAATTTGGTTGTAAGTAGCACAGATCTCAAGCCTTTAAAGAGCACATCAGGTCATAATCATATGGGGCAGGAAGAAGTCTATTTTTTTATTAGAGGAAGTGGAAAGATGGAGCTGGATGGCAAAGAGATGTCTGTGAAAGAAGGCGACACAGTGCTAATTGAGGATGGTGTTTTTCATAGAGTTCACGCAGGTCCTGATGGATGCTACTTTGTATGCGTTTTCGATGGCAAAAGATCCCATTAAAAAATTTTATCTTTCAGTTTAGATATCTTTGATAAAAGGTCTTTCTTATTTTTACTAGTTAAAGTAATATGGCCTAGTTTTCTGTTTTCCCTCTCAGATTTTCCATAATCATACAGTTTATATTCATCACTATTTTCATCGATGTTGTCAGGCATTTTTGATAATATATTCAACATACCTGAGTTATTATTCGCAAATATGTCTTGGATTTTAATATCTGATATCGCCATAATATGCGCTTCAAATTGACTTATATTAGCACCTTCATTCGTCCAGTGTCCGGAGTTATGTACCCGTGGGGCCATCTCATTAGCTATTAATCTATTATCATGGTCTAGAAAAAATTCTATAACAAGCACTCCAACATAATTTAGCTCTTGACTTAATTTTCTATGATATTCCTCTGCTTTTTTTTGTAATGAATTATCCTCATAGGGCGCGACACTAATGTTTAAGATTCCATCTTGATGAAAATTTTCTACAAGCGGATAATAGAATGTATCACCGGATTTCGTACGAATTCCTATTATGGATAATTCGCTTTTGAAATCTACTTTTTTTTCAAGTATAGCTTCATTTTTACCTGATTGTATCCACGCATCACTAGCAGTTAAATTATTTATAGTAATTTGATTTTTGCCATCATATCCTAGCTTCCTTGATTTCAATATCGTATCCTTGCCTAAATCTTCGATAGCAGATATGAGATCTGACTCAGTATCAATAACTCTATACTCAGTGGTTGGAATATTATTTTTACTAAATATCTGTTTCTCTTTTAGTCTATCTTGGCAAATCTCTACTGCATATGAACCAGGATATACCTCTATATTCTTTTCTAAGTATTTAAGTGATTCTGAGGGTACATTTTCAAAATCTATAGTTACAACATCACAGCTTTCGATCAACATATCCAAGGATATTTTATCGTCAAAACTGGAGCTTATACATTTTGCAAATTTTGAAGCAGGTGGGTTTGTGCTTGGATCTACAACTATGAATTCAATATTATGCTTAGCAGACATTTGAACCATCATCATTGCTAGCTGTCCACCACCAAGTATCCCAATCTTCATGTTATTTTGTAGGATCTCCGTTTTTTAAAACATCTTTTGTTTGTTTGCTTCTAAATTTTTTCAAGGATTCTTTGATTTTAGGATATTTTAAACTTAATATGCTGGCTGCAAGTAATGCTGAATTTATAGCACCTGAATCACCGATTGCTACTGTAGCCACAGGTATACCCTTTGGCATTTGAGATATGGATAATATTGAATCTATTCCATCTAAACTTTTTGATTTAATAGGCACGCCAATAACAGGTAAGTGGGTTTTTGAAGCAGTCATTCCAGGGAGGTGTGCTGCTCCACCAGCACCAGCTATGATTACTTCTAAGCCCCTAGATTCTGCAGTTTCAGCAAATTCATGCAACAAGTCCGGAGTTCTATGAGCCGATACTATTTTAGTCTCATGACTAATCTTAAGTTTTTTTAACATGTCTACAGCTTTCTTCATGGTTAACCAATCAGATTTAGAGCCCATAATTACTGCTACTAGTACATCAGATTTATTCATAAAGAGATTGTATCAGTATAAAATGTTAGTTAACAATAGTTATTATATTTTATTGGTAAATAGCTATATGTTTTATATAATCTCTACATAAGTGAATTTATTGAGAAAAGAAGCATGATAGTAATTACAGGAGGATCAGGGTTTATTGGCAGCAACCTATTAAGTTTTCTTAATGATAATAAGAATAAAGAAATACTCATTGTGGAAGAACTAGACACCTATCAGAGTAAGTTTGATAATTTGAAAGATTTAGAATATCTAGATTGTATTAATAAAGATACTTTCATTAGAGATTTAAACAATAATTCGTCTAAGTATCATAATAAGATATCAAAAATATTTCATCTTGGTGCATGCTCCAAAACTACCGAGCCAGATAGAGATTATATTATGTCCACTAATTTAGAGTATTCTAAAGATCTATTAAAGTATTCTTCTAACAATAATATCTCGCTAATATATGCATCATCAGCATCTGTATATGGTGAGGCAACTGTTTTCTCAGAAGATCCATCGAATGAATCGTTTTTAAATCATTATGCTGAGTCTAAATTAATGTTTGATAATTATTATCGACAAAACATGTCTAAAATAAACTCTCAAGTTGTCGGACTTAGATATTTTAATGTCTTCGGGCCAAGAGAGCTTCATAAAGAGGGAATGTCTAGTGTGGTTTTTCATTTTTATAATCAATTGCATGATAGCGGGACTATAAAGCTATTTAAGGGCAGTCATGGTTATAATGATGGAGAACAAAGAAGAGATTTTATTCATGTTAGTGATACCGTAAAAGTTAAAAACTGGTTCATGAATAATTCAGATATTTCTGGTATTTTTAATGTTGGAACTGGCATGAGTAGATCATTTAATGATATCGCTAACTGCGTATTAAAATACTTTGATAGAGGCGAGAAAGAGTATATTGATTTTCCTAAGAACCTTGAGAAACAATACCAGGCTTTCACAGAAGCTAAGATGGAAAAAATTAGGGAAAATGGTTACAACGAGAATTTCTTATCCTTAGAAGAGGGTGTTAATTCTTATTTAGACTGGTTATCACAATAAACATGTCTTCAACTAATAGATTTTTAATAATTGCGCCTTCATGGATTGGTGATCTTCTAATGTCCCAATCATTATTTAAGTATTTAAAATCTAATTATGATAATTGCTTGATAGATATTATTGCAAAACCATATTTGAAAGACTTCATAAAATTGATGCCAGAGATTAATAATACTTATGAGTTAGACATTGAACATCGAGAATTAGGTTTGTCAAAGAGGATAAGCATGTCATCAAAACTTAAAATGAATAATTATACGACTGCAATAATATTAACTAATACCTTTAAGTCTGCAATAATCCCTTGGTTGATGAGGATTCCCGAGAGAATAGGCTATAAAAAAGAATTTAGATCAATGCTATTAACTAAAGATTTTAAGTTAATCAAACATAAAGATACTATGGTCGATAGATATTTGAAACTTGTAGGCACAACTTTTACTAATAGCTTGCGACCTTCTTTGAAAATAAATTTAGACAAAAGTCAAGAATATAAAGAAAAATATTTACTAAAAAATTCAAATAAGAATATATTTTTATGTCCAGAGGCTGAATATGGGTCTACTAAACGTTGGCCAAAAGATTACTGGATTACATTAGCTAAATACTTTAAGAAAAAAAATTTAAATGTTTATTTCATTGGCAAAGATAAAATATCTGCTTCTGAGTATGAAGGCATTGCCGATAATGTTTCTATAGTTTCCCTGATTGGTAAGACAGACTTAGATCATGCGGCTCATATTTTATCATTTGCTGATTTAGTCATTGCAAATGACTCTGGTCTGATGCACTTAGCTGCTTCCTTAGATGTCAATCTCATTTCCATTTATGGATCATCATCTCCTTTTTATACTCCACCCTTAATGAATGATAATCGTGGTGAGGTTTTATATCATCAGATAGAATGCAGCCCATGTTTTAAGAAAATATGTCCACTGCCGGGTGATGATAATTTAAAATGCTTAAAAAATATAAGTCCCGAAGAAGTGTCACTAAAATCTAAAGTATATTTAGATTAATTATATAAACTTCTGTATTTTCAGTATAGTTTTATTGATTTCAACAGTTATATGGCTTCTACTCTTTCCAGTATCAGTAAAACTAAGTTTCTTATCAAAGCTATTTATAGTTTCCCATCTCAAGCTTGTAGAAGATTTCTTTTTTGGATAAAAACCAATAGTTTTTTTATTAAAAGCGCCAGCTATATGAAGGGGACCAGTTGATCCTGCTATGAAAACATCACATAAACTTATATTTTCTAACATATGTATTGTATCTTTTTTTGCTTCAATAACTCTAATGGTGAGTTTATCACCGGTACTCACCTTTAAGTCTCTGGCATTCTGTTCATCTGCTGGGGAACAATGAACAATAAAATTATAATCATCAAATTTTCTTAGACCTATGCAAATATCTGAGAATGACTGTATACCTAAAGATTTCGAGGAACCACCCGTAGCAGGGTGAACAAAGATAATCTTTTTGTCTTTTTTTAAGTTATATTCCTTTAAGAAGTCTTCTTTGCGCTTATTAATAGATTCATCTTTGAAATTTAGATATGGCGCATCATCCATATCTTTAATGTCTTTAATATTTAATATTTTGAAAAGCTCATAAACTAAATCACTATTATATTCGTACTCTGGTTTTTGAGATTTTGATCTTTTCTGAGATATTTTATAGTTATAAAATACTTGAGCTAACTTTGTTTTGGGTGCTATACGAATAGGAATATTAAGTTTACTAATAAGATAGCCTACTCTAAATGTAGAAAAAAAAGATATCGATGCATCAAATTTATACTTACTTAAATCATTTGATAGTTTGCTAATATTTTTATCTATTATTACATTATCAATTAGTTCACATTGTTCAGCAATATCAGATACATTCTCTGATACTATACAAGTAATATTACAATTAGGTATATTTTTTTTTATCCATGATAGCGCTGGTAAGATTAATATAAAGTCACCAATCTTATCATTACGAATTACCAAGATATCATTAACATTTTTTTGCATGAAGTATTATTTGATTTGCTTTTTAAAGTAATCTATTGTCTTTTTGAGCCCATCAGTTACATCAATATTCGGTTCCCAGTTAATATCCTTCTTTGCTTTAGATATGTCAGGTTTACGCCTAACAGGATCATCAGTAGGTAGATCCTTATTGATAATTTTAGATTTTGAGTTTGTTAATTCAATTATCATTTCTGCTAATTCAATTATTTTATATTCTATCGGGTTCCCTAGGTTTGTTGGTCCATGAATATCTTTAGCTGATGACATCATTTTTATCATTCCATCAATTAGATCGTCAACATAGCAAAAAGATCTAGTCTGCTCTCCATTCCCATAAACAGTTATATCTTGGTTAGTTAATGCCTGAACTATAAAATTACTCACTACTCTTCCATCATTTGGATGCATATTGGGGCCATAAGTATTAAAAATTCTTATGACTTTGATATCTAAATCATGTTGTCGCTGATAGTCAAAAAATAATGTTTCAGCGCATCTTTTTCCTTCATCATAGCAACTTCTCGGTCCAATTGGATTGACATTACCCCAATAATCCTCTTTTTGTGGATGTTCGGTTGGATCACCATAAACTTCGGATGTAGATGCTTGTAGAATTCTAGCATTTACACGTTTGGCTAACCCTAGCATGTTAATTGCTCCATGAACTGTTGTTTTAGTTGTTTGCACAGGATCATGTTGGTAGTGAATGGGTGAAGCTGGGCAAGCTAGATTATATATTTCATCAACTTCAACATATAACGGTAAACATATATCATGCCTTATTGCTTCAAAGTATGGATTATTGAAAAGTTCAGCAATATTTTCTTTGGTTCCAGTGAAATAATTGTCAATACAAATAACATCATTGCCTTGTTCGACAAGCTTTTTACATAAGTGAGAGCCTATAAAACCTGCTCCACCAGTTACTAATATTTTTTTCATATTGTTAACCTTTAAAAAATTATACCATACCTTAATCTATTCAAATTTGCTATAATATTATCTTATTTATGAATAAGATATTAGCAATTTGCACATCACCGGATAAAGGAGGCTTAGAGTTATATTTTGTCAAACTTATTAACCACTATCATAAAAAAACTTCAAATATAGTAGCTCTGTGTAGACATGAAAGTCTAATCTCAAAAATTATCAATAGCCCAGTAATTAATATAAAAAAAATTAATTTTATAAATTGTTGGTTACAAATATTTATAATTTTAAAAAGAATCAAAAATGAAAATATAAATATAATTCATGTTAGCTGGACAAATGATTTACTATTGGCAGTATTAATAAAAATCTTTTCAAAAAGAAAAATTGATATTATATATTATAGGCAGATGAAGATCACTCGTAATAAGAAGGATATTTATCATAGATTTATATATAAAAATATCAGCAAAGTCTTAGTCATTACTAAACAATTAAAAAGTGACTGTGAACGATATCTTCCTATTCCATCTAATAGCATCATACATTTAAAATATGGTATCGAGATGCCTGAAATACCTGACGGAAATAAAAAACAATCTACTTTTAAAAAATATAATCTTTCAGATCAAGACTTTACCATAGGAGTTTTTTCAAGAATAGAAGAACAAAAAGGGCAGCATCTAGTTATAGAGGCTTTAGATAAAATTGATAAAGATAATATACAGTTGTTAATAGTTGGTCATTGCATGGACAAAAAATATCTTGACCGTCTTGCAGATATGATTAAAACTTTTAATTTAGATCAAAAAGTTACATTTGTTCCTTTTTTAGAGTCACCAATGGAGATCATGTCTTTTTTAGATTTAGTAATTTTGCCTACTTATGAAGAAACATTCGGCTTGGTTGTTGCTGAGTCAATGCTAATGGGAACACCGGTTATTGGGAGTAATGCTGGGGGAGTTCCAGAAATAATCGAAGATCGTTTTAATGGTCTTCTTTTTGAGCCAAAGAGCTCTAAATCTTTAAAAGATAAAATAATTGATATGTATGATTCAGAAGAACTTAGAAAAAAGGTATCAAATAATGCTAAGATATTTGCTATGAAGAATTATGATTATCAGATGCATTTTTCTAATCTTGATAAAGTATTAAATAAATTATGAACAAGATTACTGGAACAATTATAACGCTAAATAATGAAAGCTTGATCAAGGACTGTATCATTTCACTCAAAGATATCTGCGACGAAATAATAGTCGTAGACTCACTTAGTGATGATAAAACTGTTGCAATTGCTGAAGAACTGGGAGCAAAGGTTTACCTACAAGATTTTCTTGGCGATGGACCACAGAAAATATTAGCAGCATCTTATTCTTCTAATGATTGGGTTTTTAGTTTAGATGCAGATGAAAGATTGGATAATGACTTAATTTCTTATGTTAAAAACTTAGACTTAAACAATACAGATCTAAAAGCCTTTTCTTTTAAGCGAAGAAATTATTGTGGAAAAAAATGGATTAAAGCAGCCAGCTTTTATCCAGATAGAGTTACAAGGCTGTATAATAAAAAATTTACTGGCTATACGAATAGTACATCTCATGCATATGTTGACTCCTCATGTTTAGATGTTGATTGTCATATCACTCATTATACTTATAAATCTTATACAGATTGGATAAACAAGATAAATTTCTATAGTTCGCAAAGTGCAAAGACTATGCATATAAATGGTGTGAAACGGTCAAGTATTAGACCTATTACACATTCATTATTTTCTTTTTTTAAAAAAATGATTCTAAAAGGAGGCATATTTCAGGGAGTCGATGGTTTTACAGTTGCATTGACTACAATGTTTAATACCTATATGAAGTATATTAAACTTAATGAACTTTATGATAACAATGAAGATCCATCAAAACATTTTCCTAAAAAAAAATCAGATAAGAAGTAAATCTTCAGGGTTATCTATGTCTTTATATTTATCAAGTAAACCAACTTTTTTTTCAATGGACTCAAAATAATCTTTTAAATCTAAAAAAGACTTTAATCTGTTTTGATTTAATAAATGCTTGCATAATCTATTATCCTTAATTCCAATTAGATAAAAACCGCCATCATAAGATGGGCCTAGCACAACATCGTTATTATCTAAACTAGTAATAGACTTCATAATAGTTTCTTTTGTCAAAGAAGGTACATCTGAACCGATCAATATAGTTTTTTCTGAGTATTTAGACTCCATTAATAAGCATTGTATAATCCTAGACGATAAAGTTTCGCCAACCTGTTTATTCAATATCAGTTCATACTCTTTAGATAAGCTTTCTATCCAAGGATCGTTATAATCTGGATATACCCATAGACATTTCTTGATACTTGCATTCATATCTTTAATTTCAGACAATATACATAAAAGCATTTCTTGTGATAGACTACTTCTTCCTTTTTTATCCAAAAGCATGCTCATTCTCGTTTTAGGATTGCCAGTGTTTGGGCATTTTGTAAAAATATTAAGTGAAATCATTTATAGTATGTTTTTAATTTTGATGGCTTTATTTTAATATGATATAAAAATCTAAGTATTCTCATTTTAAATATTGTTTTTAAAAAACCTTCAGTGTGCCATTTTCTCGCAGATGTCGTAATATAAATATTTGATATAACTGGCTTGAAATATTTTTTAAGTTTAGAACAAATATTTATATCTTCCATGATCTCAAAGTCAGGGAAGCCATTTATTTTATGGAATAATTCTTTTTGTATAAAAATAACTTGATCCCCCGTTCCATAATTAAATAGATAAGATCTAAAGTTTATAAAAAAACTAAGTATTTTATATTTTAAATCTTTTTTATCAAAAGATAATTTAAAGAAACCCCAGTATTGTTTAGTTTTTAGCTTACTCAGAAATTCTATATGCTTTTTATTGATATGTGTATCAGCATGCAAAAACACTAAAGTCTGACCTGATGATATTCTCGCACCAAGATTTTGTTGAGAACCTCTGTTAGCTGGGCATGTCACCACTTTATCAATATATGGTCTAACAAGGTTAATCGTATTATCATCGCTCATACCATCTACTAGAATTATCTCACACAATTTATTTTCTCTTAAATTCTGCAATGCTATCACAGTATCGTAGATTATTTTCTCTTCATTTTTGGTAGGAATTATTATTGATATCATTAAATTACTATTTAACTGTAATTCTGATTTTCTCAGAATATATAGGACTAGTATGCGGAATATGCATATGGTCTCCGAGAAGAAGTTGTAAGGTATGAACTCCTTTCTTTAAATGAATCTCTGCAGATTTTTGACCTTTTCCAAAATGTAAATAATTCTTATCAGATGGTATTGGTTTTGAGAGGTCTGGTAATTCTTTAACATCAATCAAGAGATGATGATGACCAGAGAAATTCTCATTTACACCAGCAGGAACTATTTTCATTCCTGACGCACCAAAAACTATTTTGACAGGATTAGTTACAGTCGAATTATTTTCTGGGCTAATAATAAAGACTTTAGCATCAGAATTAGATACACCGCTCGCCGAATGTACGCCACCTAAATTCATGAACATTATAATTAAGAAAACAAATTTAAAAATAATATTTATCATAATTAATTATACCAATATTCCACCGCAACTGCTACCCGAGCCAGCTGTACAACCAAAACAATGGTCAGCTGTATTTATTTTTTTAGGCATAGTAGAATTTTTTACATCAGATATATGTAATCTTTTATTGCCACTAATATTTAAATCAAGCATCTGATTAAAGTCACAGTCATAAACATATCCTCTATAATCAATACTAATTAAAGACTTACACATTAATTTATTCAAAGCATCATTATTAAAATTACTTTTTAACAACTTCATATAGTAACCAAACTTTTTTTGACTAATCAATGTACTGCCAAACCGTGCTATGGGCATATTAGTGATCGTATATAGATTGTTGAAAGTTATATTATAATTCCCCATAAGAATTGATTTATATTTTTTTTCAAGAACATTCTGATCAGGAGGTAAAACTGCACCTTGTGGATTGTATACGAGATTCAATTGCAATTTTTTGTTAATCCCATATCCTAACTCATTCAGCCTCTGCAAAACTTCAATGCTTTTTTTAAATACTCCATTACCTCTTTGTCTATTCACATTATCTTCTTCATAACATGGTAAAGATGCAACAACTTCAATATAATTTTTCCTAAAAAATTCAAATAAGTACTCTTTATTTGGCTCTTGGAGTACTGTCAAATTACATCTGTCAATTATATGACAATTAAGTTCCCTTGCTTGTGTCACTAGATAGTCGAAGTGATCATTTAATTCTGGAGCGCCTCCAGTAAGATCAATATTCTTAACATCTGATCTCTTTATAAAATTCAATATCTGATCAATTGTTTCAAGAGTCATCATCTCCTTTCTTTTGGGACCAGCATTAACATGACAATGTAAACAGGATTGATTACATTTATAGCCAAGATTTATTTGAATAGTATTTAGCCTGCCCCGAAATATTATAGGAAAATCTGTTTTTTCTAATAATGGGTAAACATCATGCATTGTTATCTACTGAGTGATATAATATTAAATACTAACATGAAAGACGATTTTATAAACCACATTAAACCACTATTGCCCAATGTTGATTATTGTTCATTTAGGTTTGTAAACAAATATACAAACATCATTTCGGCAACAAGAAGTGTCATTGAGCCAGTAATTATATCTGAGGATGATGGTTTGATGGTGACAGTTTACAATAATGGCGGGTGTGGCTATGGAGCTACAAGCAATCTAACAGATGGTGGTATTTTAAAAGCAGTAAAAACCGCACAAAAATGGGCAGAATTTTCAGAAAATAAACTAACATACATGCCTGATCTGGATTCATTAAAACAGCAATCTGGTAGTTATTTTACGGATGACGAAGAAAATTGGTCAAAGATATCTACGAAAGACAAGGCAGACTACCTAATGAATGTCAATAAGTCGTTGAAGTCTCAACCAACAATCTCTAACTGGGGAGCAAGTATTCGATTTAATAAATTAGAGACTTTATTTATAGACACTAACGATTCATATGTTAGGCAAAAGATATCTTATCTTCTTCCTCAGATGGTTGTGTCTGCAGAGTATAAAAAAGAAATCCAGACACGCACATATGGAGGTCATGCTCATGCTAGGCAAGTAGGTTATGATTTTATAGATAGTATAAACATGACAGAACATGCAAAGCTTTTAGCTGAAGAGGCGGTAGAATTATCTAGAGCACCTAATTGTCCCGATAAGATTACAGATGCAGTAATTGCTCCAGATCAAATGATTTTGCAAATTCATGAGTCAATAGGACACCCTCTAGAGTTAGATAGAATATTAGGTGATGAAAGGAATTATGCTGGATCAAGTTTTGTAACACCGGATATGTTTGGAAATTACAAATATGGCTCAGACATATTAAATGTTACTTTTAATCCTACACTCGAAACAGAACTAGCAACATATAATTTCGATGATGATGGAACCAATGCTTCCAAAGAATATTTAATAAAAGAGGGAGTTCTCATTAGACCAATAGGAGGATTGTTTTCCAGTCAAAGAATGGGGCTGGATCATGTTGCATGCTCAAGGGCTTGTAATTGGAATCGTCCGCCTATTGACAGAATGGGTAATATAAATTTAGAGCCAGGAGATCATACTTTTGATGATATTATACAGTCTGTTGATGAAGGTATTTTACTAGAAACTAACAACTCATGGTCAATAGATGATAAAAGAAATAAGTTTCAATTTGGTTGCGAAAAAGGAACGTTGATAAAAAATGGCAAATTGTCTGGCATTGTTAAAAATCCTAGTTACAGGGGAGTAACAGAATCGTTCTGGAACAATTTATCAAAAGTAGGCAATCATGACACAAATCGTATACTCGGGACATCAAATTGCGGCAAAGGAGAACCTAATCAAACAATTTTTGTTGGTCACTCTACACCAGTCTGTCTCTTTAGCAATATAGATGTATTTGGTGGCATATAATGAAGTCATATTTCAAGAAGGTATCTGAATATCTTTTTAACAGTCTTGAGTCTAATGAAATTTTAATATTAAATTTTGATGCTGAACAAACAGACTTTGTAAGGTTCAATCATGCAAAAATTAGACAAGCCGGAAATGTTGATCAAGCTACTTTAACACTTAGTCTAGTCTATAAAAGGAAGAGTTTGAATTCTGTAATTAGACTCAGTCTGGACTACCAAAAAGATTCTGTTTTGTTGCTCAGAACACTTTACTACTTGAGAAGAGAGATTCCAGAATTACCTCAAGATCCTTACCTTATGTATGAAAGAAATTTAAATTCTTTTGATAGAGAAACTAAAAATAAATCATTAGATAGTTTTAATATAACAGACTCAATACTCCAAGGATGTCATTCTCTTGATATGGTTGGAATATTATCTACTGGAGCAATTATGAAAGGCTTTTCTAATTCTCTAGGACAGTTTAATTGGCATGAGAGTCAATCATTCAATTTTGATTGGTCAATGTATACTGATACTGGAAAAGCTATAAAACAAAATTATTCAGATCAGGTTTGGGATCAAAATATATTCTCATCTCTGTTAGAGGAAAGTAAGCAAAAACTTCAGGTGATAGACAATAGAGAACAAACTATTCAACCTGGAGAATATAGAGTTTACTTGTCTCCGTCTGCATTAAATGAGATCGTTGATATGTTGTCTTGGGGAGGTTTTAGTTATAAAGCTAATAAAATAGGTTCTAGTCCATTACATTTAATGATGAAAGGTGAGAAAAAACTAAATAAAATAGTTTCTTTTACTGAAGACCTCTCAAATGGCATATCCCCAAAATTTCATTCAGACGGTTTTATAAAACCTGACACAACAGAATTAATCATAAATGGAGAATATAAGTCATCTTTGATTTCTCCTCGTTCAGCATTAGAATACTCAGTAAATCATAATGCTGCTGAATATTATGAATCTCCCGTTTCTATAAATCTAAAAGAAGGGGCGATAAACAACGATAATATTCTTACGACTTTAAAAGATGGTATATATATAAGTAATTTATGGTACTTAAACTTCTCTGATCTAAATAATGGAAGAATTACTGGTTTAACTAGATTTGGTTGTTTTAAGGTGTCTAATGGTGAGTATCAAGGCCCAATTAATACTATGAGATTTGATGAAACTGTATATAATATTTTTGGAGACAAACTTATAGGATTGACAAATAATAAGCAGTTACTAATTGATTCAAGCACATATGAGGAGAGGTCCACGCATAGCTCTACTATTCCAGGAGCAATAGTAGAAGATTTTAAAATGACTTTATAAGATTATGATAAAAACAAGATTTGCCCCAAGTCCAACAGGATGGTTACATATTGGAGGAGTTAGAACTGCACTCTTTTCTTGGCTATTTGCCAAGAGTCAAAATGGAGAGTTCCTCGTTAGAATTGATGACACAGATACTACTCGTAGTACTCAGCAATACTGTGATGCAATAATAAGTGCTTTAAATTCTCTAGGTTTAAATTCAGATCAAGATCTTATATATCAATCAAAAAGATTTGATGTCTATATTGATAGAATAGAATCTCTCCTAGAAAAAGGAGTTGCATACTATGATAAAGTAGAAATCACGGATAAGACAAAAGATACTAATCTTGAAATACAATATGAGAATAGATTAAATAAACCTGGGAATGTAATAAGATTTAAAAACCCAAGAGATAAAAAAATAGTTTTAAAAGATATGGTGCATAATGATATAACCTTTGATCCAAAAACTTTTCATGATGTAGTTATTTTAAGATCCAATGGTATTCCAACTTACAATCTTACATCAGTTGTAGATGATGCCGACATGGGTATAACTCATATAATTAGAGGAGACGATCATCTTAGTAATACCGCTATTCAAATAAATTTATTTAACTCTCTTGATTATGAAGTTCCTGTGTTTGGACATCTGCCAATGATACACGGTGTTGATGGAAAGCGGTTATCAAAAAGACACGGAGCAGTCGATATAAATAGTTTTTTAGATGATGGATATCTTGTTGAAGCACTAATAAATTATCTAGTTAAGACAGGATGGTCTCATGGTGATGATGAATTCTTTACCAGACGCCAGTTACTTGAAATGTTTACCATTGATAAAGTAACAAAATCTTCAGCGATTTTTGATTATGATAAGTTAAACTGGCTTAATCAACATTACATAAAAAATAAAAATATCGAAGATATAGCTGATATGATTTTACCGTATCTTGCAGATTTAAAAGTGGATGTTACGGATCGGGTATACTTGGAAAAGATATTAAGCCTTGGAATAGATAGGGATTATAATTTGAAAGATATTGCGAATGGAATGACTCATTATTTCATGGATGAGTTAACATATGATTTAACTAATTTCCCTAAAATTAATACTGATCTCTCAAAAGCAATATTAAGTAATGTATTAACTAAAATCGAAGCAAATAAATTTTCAGATAAAGAGCAAATCAGCGAGGATATCAAGCAAGTTTGCGCAGACATGTCTCTTAAATTCAAGGATATAGGTCCTGTGGTCAGATTTGCTCTGACAGCTAAGCTGAAAGCACCCTCAATAGATGAACTTTGTTTTACTTTAGGAAAAATTAGGACATTAAAACGATTGAAGGATTTCAGAACATTTATTATCAATTTATGAAATAAATATGTATAATAAGTCGATATAAAACCAATAGTGTTAATGATATATGTCCCCATCGTCTAGAGGCCTAGGACACCGGGTTTTCATCTCGGCAACAGGGGTTCGACTCCCCTTGGG
>JAURQW010000023.1 GCA_030835925.1 Gammaproteobacteria bacterium
AAAAGCCAGGAACAACTAACTGAAGCCCTGGTTGAAATAATTCTGCTCTTATCACAAGAGCCATTAGCCCACCAATAAAAAACATTATCAAGCTAAACCATAAATACATAGAACCAATATCCTTATGGTTTGTAGTAGTTATCCATCTCATAATACCTGAAGGAGTATGGCTATGGTCATCATGTAATTTATCTATATTTGCACTCATAATAATTTCCGTTTATTTAGTTATAGCAACCTTGTTACTTTTTTGGATTGAAACCCATTTGTAATACTCGTTTTTAGGAACTGCCTTCACAACTATTGGCATAAACCCATGATCTTTTCCGCATAATTCAGCACACTGGCCTCTATATATACCTGGTTTTTTAATATCAACCCACATTTCATTTATATAACCAGGAATAGCATCTTTCTTCCCACCAAGTTCTGGAACCCACCAAGCATGAATTACATCGCTCGCAGTTAATAATATTCTAACTTTAGTATCTGTAGGTAGAACGACAACATTATCAACATTTCTTAAGTAATGGTCGACATTTGATACTTCTACTCCAGAGTTCAGTCTCCTAGCCACATTGCTCTCATTATCAATTTTACTAAAAAAGGACACATTATCTTCTAAATATTCATATTGCCACATCCACTGATAACCAGTTACCTTTAATGTTATTTCTGAGTCCCTAGTATCTTCCATCAATATTAATGCTTTGGTTGCAGGCACGGCCATACCAACTAGTATTATGAATGGGATAACGGTCCAAATAATCTCAACTTTTGTGCTCTCATGAAAAGTAGCAGGTTTGTGACCAAGAGATTTACGATGGTAGATGATCGAGTAGAGCATAGCTCCAAATACAAGTATACCTATCACCACAGTTATATAGAATATGAGCATATGTAAATCATATGCTACCTCACTTGTAGGTGTTACTCCGCGTGGCATATTTGTTTCCCAATCTGCTAGAACTGTCGTTGGGAGAATAACCATTAATAAAATGTTAAATATCTTCATTAATCATCCTTTATTTAATGAGCTCATAATAGCAAAATATTAGTATTTATGGAATTTCTAATTTAAAAAAAATTAAATATTTTTTATAGGTATTACCCCAATATTTTCATTAGATTTTAAGTTATTTTTCCAGGCCAAGCCATATATCATCTCATATGTAACAGGCAGTCTTTTGTTAGTATCATTCAAAGGATAATTTTCAGCTAATTTATAATATGAACTTTTTGTGATAGCTTTGGGTTTTTGCCCAATAACTGTATTGGCTCCAGTTTTTTTTAAAGAGCTTAAGACATCCTTAAATGAATTATATTCTATAACTATATTTTCAATATCCATTACTGGATCATGAAACCCATGTTTTAATAACGAATCTCCATATAAGTGCATATCTGAAAATGTATTGATATGCTGTTCTTCATCTACAAATGAATAAGCATCTCGTAGCTCCTGAAGTGTGCTTGGCCCAACTGTTGTAAATAAAAATAGTCCTTTGTCTTTTAGAAATCTATGGATATCAGAAAATATTCTCTCCACTTCATCGCACCAGTGCAGAGTAAAACTAGACACAACTAGATCAAATGCATTATTCTTAAATGGCATATTTTCTGCATCCGATAGAACACAGTTAAGCTTAGGGTTTTTTTTATATACTTCATTAAGCATATTAAAAGATATGTCTAGACAAGTGATGCTGGCATCAGGGAAAAGATTATATAAGGAGTTAGATAAATACCCGGTGCCACAACCAATATCTAATATATTTAATGGTTTTATTTTAATTGAAGATAATCTTTCGCAAAGTCTGTTAGCTACTTCTCTTTGAACTAATGAATACTTATCATATGATGAAGCTTTAGAGTTAAATGAATATTTTATTTTATTTTTAAATTTTTCCATCGGTTTAAATAAAATCCATTATTAATTTAAAAATCTGTTTGTTCCCATGAATGAAAGGAATGTGCCCCAAATCTTCTATAGTGGCTTCCAAATAAACATTGTCTCTTTTATCAACAAATTGATCTTTATCTGTATTTATACAAAGTATATTATCATTTTTGAGTGATGTATGTTCGCTAGATGAAAATAACTTCATATCATTTAAGTTTTGAATTAATGTCTTATTATCAGGAAGATTATTAATCTCGAATTTATTAATAATTTTTTTAAATTCGTCCATAGGTTTAATAGAATTTTTTACACATTCGTACATGAATCTCTTTATGGCCTTACTTCTATCTCTTTCAAGATTGATAATAAGTTTATTAATATTATTTATATTAAATTCTTTATTACTAGAGTCATATATTTTTAGATTAGCATTTATTAAAACTATTTGTATGTTTGGATTAATTAATGAATGATACGCTTCTAGTATCAATGATGCTCCATATGACCAAGCAATTATAATAGTTCGTTCTTTGATTGCTCTTAATAAGTTCTTACAGAAATCAACATGATTTATTTTAGATGCCTTATTCTCCCCATAACCAGGTAGATCAATAGTGTACACAGATTTAAAGTCAGTAAATTCATTATCTAAACCCCACCATATTTTGCTATCGAATAGCCACCCATGAACGAATATTACGTTTAAATTTTTCATACCTTATAAGTTATCTTTTTTTAATGTACTATTGATTATATATTAATCAGATGTCAGAAAATATGATCAACACTGAAACCTTTATCATTATTGTATTATTGTATCTACTAGGATCTATACCATTTGCTGTTGTAAGCTCGAAAATATTCAATCTACCTGACCCAAGATCATTTGGTTCAAAAAATCCAGGTGCAACGAATGTTATGAGAAGTGGCAATAAACTAGCAGCACTTTTTACATTGCTAGGTGATGGTCTTAAAGGATTCATACCTATCTCTTTTTTGCTAAGCCATGGTTTTATTGAATACGAATTATACTTACTATCATTTCTTATACTAATAGGCCATTGTTATCCTATTACTCTAAACTTCAAAGGTGGTAAAGGTGTGGCAACGTCACTCGGCATACTATTTGCTCTTACTCCACTGGTTGCAATGTGTGTAATTATGTCATGGCTATTAGTGTATTATCTTTTTAAGGTTTCAGGTGTGTCTGCACTAGTAGGTTTTCTATTATTACCTTTGTTCATGTATTTGTTGACTGATGATAGTTATATGATAATACTATCTTTTTTTAATGTTATTTTTATCTATCTAACACATAAGAAGAACATTGTTGACTTTTTGTCAAGCCAATCTTGATGAAGGGCTTGGGTTTATCTCAAGAGAGCTTTTGATATCTTTATGGTATTTTAAATAACCCATATAAGCTATCATCGCACCATTATCTGTGCTAAACGCAATATCTGGGAAAAAGATGTTTTTGTTGCGTTTTTCATTTTCAAATCTTTCTCTCAATCTCTTGTTAGCGCTAACACCACCAGATATAACAATATTATCAACATTTAGATCAGTCGCTGCCCGAAGAGTTTTAGATATCAACACATCTAAAATTGCATTTTCAAAATCAAACGCAATATTAGATATTAGTTCTTCTGTTAAAATATTTTTATTAACAGATTGAGTAACATGTGTTTTGAGCCCGCTAAAACTAAAATCATAGCAATTTGTATTTATCATTGGTCTAGGAAATTTAAAAGATGATGAGGATGTTTTGGCAGATGCTTTCGATATCTGTGGGCCACCTGGATATGGTAAACCGAGATGTCTTGCAACCTTGTCAAAAACCTCGCCGGCAGAATCATCCAATGTCTTTCCCAGTACGTCATAGTTGGTACTAGTATTAACTGATGATAGGATAGTATGTCCTCCAGATACAAGTAACGATATGAATGGTGGTTTTAATGACTTCTCTGATATCATAGGAGAAAAAATATGTGCCTCTAAATGATCAATTTCTATGGATGGTATTTTTAGTGTCCAGGCTAATGATTTTGAAAATGATGCCCCAGTTAACAAAGGACCTAATAATCCAGGCCCATTAGTGAAAGCAATTAGGTCTATATCTTTTAGGTCTTTTGCTGTGATATTTAACAGTTCATCTAGTAATGGCACTAATTTTAAAACATGATCTCTGGATGCCAATTCTGGAACAACTCCGCCGTACTTCCCATGTATGGTATGTTGCGAATTTACAACATGCCCCAGCATACCCGCGTCAGAGTCATAAAGCGCTAATCCTGTTTCATCGCAAGAAGATTCTACCCCCATTACTAACATTGTTACCTCTATTTATTTAAATCTATTGCTTTATTAGTATAATCAAGTAATATTACGCCATTATAAACTATTTTAAATAAATATATGCCAAGTGTACAAATTAGAGAAAATGAGCCATTTGAAATTGCTCTAAGAAGGTTTAAAAGAGGCTGTGAAAAAGCAGGTATTTTAACAGAGACTCGCAGACGCGAGTTCTATGAAAAACCTACAGCCATGAGAAAAAGAAAAATTGCTGCTGCAACCAAAAGACATAAAAGAAAAGTAAGTATGTCTGCAATCAGAAAAAAACCTCCATATAAAAAATTCTAATCTTTGATGTCAAATCAATCTACTAAAGATAAAATACAAGAAGATCTCGTGAAATCTATGAAATCGGGAGAAAAGGATAAAGTTGAAATTATTCGTTTTGCCCAGTCATTCATAAAACAATTAGAAAAAGATAAAAATATAGAATTATCAGAGTCTGAGACTGTGCAAGTACTCAAGAAAGTCATAAAAAGGAATCAAGAATCATATGATCAATTTATAAATGCAGGAAGAGATGATTTAGCTGCTAAAGAAAAAAAAGAAATGGATATTATAAAAACCTATTTACCAGAAGAAATGTCTGAAGCGGATATGATTGAAGTAGTAAAAAAATCTATAGTAAACTGTGAGGCTAAAAGTTCTAAAGATATGGGTAAAGTTATGGCTGATATCAAAAAAAACCATGGAGATAATGCTGATATGAGCATGGTAAGCAAAATAGTCAAAGAACTCTTATCTCTTTAATCTTATAAAAACATATAATCTTTATTCCACTGGTCATATCACTAACAGATATAGTATAATTTTAAGTCATTATGGATAAGAATCTTCAATTTCTAGAACTTAAACGCATGGACCCTAAGGTTACTCCAGCAGATAAGCGACTGAAAAATTACAAAGAAATTTATGCGCACTATACGGTAAAACAAGCAAGCGAGCAATCTGGAAGATGCATAGAGTGTGGAAACCCATATTGTGAGTGGAAATGCCCTGTTCATAACTTTATTCCCCAATGGCTTAAGTTGATTTCAGAAGATAGATTATTAGAGGCAGCAGACTTGTCTCATCAAACTAACTCTCTACCCGAAATTTGTGGAAGGATTTGCCCGCAAGACAGATTATGCGAAGGAGCTTGTACTTTGAATGATGGCTTTGGCGCTGTGACCATCGGAAGTATAGAAAAATACATAACAGATGAGGCATTAAAAAGGGGATGGCAACCAGATTTATCAAATGTTAAACCTACAAATTTCAAAGTTGGCATTATTGGCGCAGGACCTGCTGGTTTAGCTTGCGCAGATGTTTTAGCGAGAAAAGGAATCAAATCTGTCGTGTATGATAAATATGAAGAAATAGGCGGTCTTCTAACCTTTGGTATACCGCCATTTAAACTAGACAAAGAAATAGTATATAAAAGAAGAAAAATTCTTGAAGGAATGGGTGTTGAATTTAAGCTTAATATTGAAGTAGGCAAAGATATGCCTTTTACAAAGTTTTTATCAGAATATGATGCGGTATTTACTGGCATGGGTACATATACTTACATGAAAGGAGGCTTTAGTGGCGAAGATCTTGATGGTGTTTATGACTCGCTCCCATATTTAAATTCCAACATAAGAAGACTAATGAAGTCAGATAAAAATGATTATATAGATATGAAAAATCAACGAGTCTTGGTTTTAGGAGGCGGTGACACAGCTATGGATTGCAATAGAACCGCAATCAGGCAAGGTGCTAAAAAAGTTTACTGCGCATATAGAAGAAATGAAGAGAACATGCCAGGTTCAAAAAGGGAAGTTAAAAATAGTAAAGAGGAAGGCGTTAATTTTTTGTGGAACATGCAACCTATTGAAATAGTTGGAGATACAAAAGTTGAAGGAGTTAAGTTTGTTAAAACAAAACTACAAAAAACAGATATACGTGGTAGAGAAATACCAGTTCCTATACAAGGAACAGAAAAAATTATTAAAGCAGACAGGGTCATAATGGCATTCGGTTTTAGACCTAACCCTCCCGCTTGGCTGACAAAAAACAAAGTGAAAATAGATGGCATCGGTAGGGTGATGATAAATAATAAATCAGGCTTTGCACATCAAACACATAACCCGAAGGTATTTGCTGGCGGAGATATGGTTAGAGGCTCTGACCTTGTTGTAACTGCAGTGTTTGAAGGAAGGAATGCAGCAGAAGGAATATCAAAATATCTTAATGAAAAATTTAAAAAGGAACTGAATGTTGCAAACGCATAATCATCTTTTTTTAAAAGCCATTAAGAATGAACCTATTGAAAGAACTCCGATTTGGATTATGCGACAAGCAGGTAGATATCTACCAGAATATATTAATCTTAAAAATAAAGCTGGAGGTTTCATAAGTTTGGTGAAAAATCCTGAACTTGCATGTGAAATTACACTCCAACCCCTGAAAAGATTCTCTCTTGATAGCGCAATTGTTTTCTCAGATATCTTAGTAATATCGGAAATGCTTGGGATTAATTTAAGTTTTGTAGAAAACAAAGGTCCTGTCTTTGATAAAACAATAAGATCTGAAAAAGATCTAAATCAAATAAATATTAATGATTACCATGTCGACAATCTAGAATATGTATTTGATACGATTAAATTATTAAAAAATGAATTACATGAAAAAAAACCTTTAATTGGTTTTATTGGTAGTCCATGGACAGTTGCAACATATATTGTAGAGGGTAACTCATCTAAGAAGTTTAACAATGTACTAGGTATGCTAAAAAACAATCCTCGGTTGCTACATAAAATATTAAATATTTTAACCGATGTAAGTATAGAGTATCTAAATAAACAAATATTATCAGGAATTGATGTATCTATGATATTTGATACTTGGGGAGGATTATTAAATGACAAAGAATACGAGGAGTTTTCACTACGTTATATCAAAAAAATAAAAGCTTCATTAGTGAGCAAGGGTATCCCGCTCATCTATTACATTAGAGAAACTGAAAAAAAAATACATATTTTAAAAGATATGGATATAGATGTTCTAGGAATTGACTCGTCATCAAACATTGGTCTTATAAAGAATCAAATAGGTAATAAGTATGCTCTACAGGGAAACCTTGATGTTAATGTGTTAAAATTAGATGAGAAAAATATGCGTGAGTCTGTGGAAAAAATACTTAGAGATTACAACTCGCCCTCTGGACATATTTTCAATCTTGGAACAGGTATCACCCCGGATATAGATCCAGATAAAGTTAAAATGCTTATAGATATTCTTGCCGACATTAGTCCAAAATATAATGTAAAATAGCACTATGGATTTAAAAAATATCTTTATTGTTGGAGCTATGGGCTCAGGAAAGTCATCAATAGGAAAACTTTTTGCACAAAGTTGTCAGAAACAATTTCTAGATACTGACCATGAGATTGAAAATGATAGTAAACTTGACATTACAACAATATTTGAGAAATATGGTGAAGAAGAGTTTAGAAAAAAAGAAACCAAATTACTTGAAGAATTATCTGGAGTAGAGAATCATGTAGTAGCAACTGGTGGCGGAATAATATTGAAACAGGAAAATGCTGATATTATGAAAAAGATGGGGATGATAGTTTTTTTAGACATTGATTTAAAGACTCAAATCAAACGTGTTAAATATAGAAAACATCGCCCATTACTAGAGAATACCGATCTAGAAAAAAGATTAAAAATTTTAAAAAGTGAGAGAGATCCTATTTATAATACTATTGCAGATTATATAATAGATGTTTCTAGAAAAGATAAAAAAACAGTGGTTGAGGAAATTAAAAATAAATTACTATGAAGAAAGTGTCGTTAAAACTCAAACATAAGAATATACCAATTTATATTGGCAACAATATACTTGTTGGATCTACTATTGCTAATCATATTAAGCATAAAGATGTAGTAATTATTACTAATACTAAAATTGCTAATCTCCATTTAAAAAAAGTTAAGAGATCTCTAAAAGGTTTTTTAGTAAAAACTTTAATACTACCTGATGGCGAAAAATATAAAAACATTAACACACTAAATAAAATTCATGATTATTTAATTAAAAATAAATTTAATAGAGATCTAACTGTTATAGCTTTAGGCGGTGGCGTTATCGGAGATCTCGTTGCTTTTGCGTCAGATACTTTTCTTAGAGGCGTCAATCTAATTCAGGTTCCTACTACTCTGCTTGCTCAGGTAGATTCATCCATAGGTGGCAAAGCTGGCATAAATCATCAAAACGGTAAAAACTTGATTGGTAGTTTTAAACATCCTGAAGCAATATTTATAGATATAATGTTTTTAAAGACACTATCTAATAAACAGTACATTGCTGGATTAGCAGAAGTTGTTAAGTATGGAGCCATTGGTAATTCCGTTTTCTTAAAATGGCTAAATAAAAACTTTAAAGCTATATTATTAAGAAAGACTGAATGTTTGGTTAAATTAATTAGTACTTCTGTTAAGGCTAAGGTAGATGTTGTTCAACAGGATGAGAAAGAATCAAATATTCGCGCACATCTAAATTTTGGTCACACGCTAGGACATGCGATAGAGTCAGCTATGAAATATAAAGGAATTCTTCACGGGGAGGCAGTAAGCATTGGAATGAATTTTGCTGCTGCAATATCTGTAGAGAAAAGCACTTTAGAAATAATGGAATATAATTTACTGGAGGATACTCTGTTAAAACTAGGTTTACCAATACATGCACCCTCCTCTATTTCTGACAAAAGCATAATGAAGCATATGTCTTTTGATAAAAAGAAAAAAAATGGAAAAAATCACCTTGTTCTCTTAGAATCCATTGGCAAAAGCTTTATTTGTGACAAACTTACAGACAGCTACCTTTCAAAATTCGTTAAAACATTTCAGAGCTAATATCATAAATAATATGCTAGAATCATATTGATTATGATAAACAAGAATATATACAAAAATAATGGTCTTTATAACTCATTATTTGAGAAAGATAATTGTGGGTTTGGACTCATTACACAGATGGATGATATTCCATCCCACTGGGTTATTGATACCAGCATTAAAGCCCTAGAGAGATTAACACATAGAGGTGCTGTTTCAGATGATGGCAAAACCAGCGATGGTTGCGGCTTACTAATCAAGAAGCCTGATTCTTATTTCAGGAAAATAGCTTTAGATTTAAACATCAAGCTTGATGTTAATTATGCATTTGGCTGTGTTTTTATAAATAAAAAAAATTTAAAAAAAACCAAAGAAACACTTCATTTCCAATTAAGAAAACAAGGCTTGGAAGTAAAAGGCTGGAGAGATGTTCCTATAAATAAAAATGTTTGCGGGAAAGATGCTCTATCAACTTTACCTCTAATTAAACAAATTATTGTATCTGCTCCAGACTCAATGTTAGAGTCGGATTTTGAAAAAAAATTATATATAGCAAGAATTCAGTCTGAAAAAATTCTTGCTGATGATGATGTTTTCTATGTGCCTAGCCTGTCATCAAGAGTTATTTCATATAAAGGCTTAATTGTCTCTGGGCATATAAAAGACTTTTATCTAGATTTATCGGATAAAAACATGAAGGCATCCATGTGTGTTTTTCATCAAAGATTTTCTACAAACACTCTTCCTCAATGGAAGCTTGCTCAACCTTTTAGGTACTTGGCTCATAATGGTGAAATTAATACAATCCAAGGAAATAGAAATTGGTACTTAGCTAGAAGGAATAAACTTAACATTGATTCATTGCCTGAACTCAATAAACTTCACCCGCTAATATCTAGAGAGGATTCAGATTCTTATACATTAGACAATATGTTGGAGTTATTACTTGCTGGAGATATGGGCGTATTCAGAGCCATGAGAACACTAATGCCACCAGCATGGCAGAATAATAAAAATATCGATGATAATTTAAAAGCATGTTATGAATATCATTCCATGCATATGGAGCCATGGGATGGCCCTGCTGGGATCGTACTAACAGACGGAAGATATGCTGCTTGTGCTCTAGATAGAAATGGATTGAGACCTGCTAGATATGTAATGACGAAAGATAGACATATAACCCTAGCATCAGAAATAGGTGTTTATGATTATGATCACAAAGATGTTGTAAAAAAAGGCAGATTAGCACCTGGTGAAATGCTAGCTGTTGATACACAAAAAGGTCAATTATTATTAACAGATGAAATTGATCATATACTAAAAGATAGACATCCATATCTATCATGGCTTAAAAAATACTCTGTTAAATCTCATGAATATGTCGCCGAGAAAGAACATCCTTTAAATTTTAAATCAGATGATTTACTTACATATAAGAAATCATTTCTAGTAACGTTTGAAGAAGAAAAAGAAATTATAGCTCCCTTGGCTGAGATTGGACAAGAGGCTACTGGATCTATGGGGGATGATACCCCTATGCCAGTATTATCATCTCATAATAGATCTATTTATGATTATTTTAGACAGCAATTTGCACAGGTTACAAATCCACCAATAGATCCATTAAGGGAAGCAAGCGTGATGTCCCTGGAGGTATGTTTTGGCAAAGAGAGAAATTTATTTGAGGAATCTTCAAAACATGCAGATAGACTAATACTTAGATCGCCTGTATTAGATAGACAAACTTATGACTCAATATTGAACTGTACTCAGAAAAATTATCCTAATGACACCATTAACCTAAATTATGAGTCATCATTGGATTTAGAAGAAGCAATTAACACTATTTGTGATCGTGTAATTAGAAGTGTTAAAAAAGGAAATATTAATATTATTTTATCTGATAAGAAAATAAATAAAAATCAACTAATTATACCTGCGCCTATGGCAGTTGGAGCTGTGCATCACAAGCTAATTGATGCAGGACTAAGATGTGATACTAATTTAATAATAGAAACAGGTTCTGCGAGAAACCCTCACCACTATGCAGTCCTAATTGGATATGGTGCCACAGCAATTTACCCATACCTTGCTTTTGAAATTTTAAATGAAATGGTTAATAAAAAGAAAATCACAATAACTAAGTATGGTGATTGTGTAAAAAATTATGTGCAAGGTATTAATAAAGGTATCTTAAAAATTATGTCTAAGATGGGCATATCATGTATATCTAGTTATAGAGGTGCTCAACTCTTTGAGATTGTTGGTTTAAATCAGAAGATTGTGGAACTCTGCTTCAAGGATACTACTAGTCGTGTATCAGGTTCAGATTTTTCTGACATTGAAGTTGACCTAAACGATAATAGAAATCTTGCATGGGATATCACAAAAGAAATCAAAACTGGTGGCTTATTAAAATATGTGCATAGCGAGGAACATCATGATTATAATCCTGATGTTGTTAAAGCTCTACAACAGTGTGTAATGACTGGAGATTATGAGGACTATAAAAAGTATTCTAATATAGTAAATAATAGGCAGCCAAGCTTTATTAGAGACTTATTATCATTAAAAAAGAGCTCTAAAAAAATCTCATTATCTAAAGTTGAGCCAGCCCAAAAATTTTATCATCGATTTGATACTGCAGGTATGTCTCTAGGGGCGCTTTCTCCAGAGGCGCATGAAGCACTTGCTGTTGCAATGAATAAGTTAGGCGGCAGATCAAACTCAGGTGAAGGCGGCGAAGATAAAAAAAGATTCAACTGTGAAAAAACATCAAAAATAAAACAGGTGGCATCTGGAAGATTTGGAGTCACGCCACACTATTTGGTTAATGCAGAAGTTATACAAATTAAAATAGCTCAAGGAGCAAAACCTGGAGAAGGAGGTCAATTGCCAGGAGATAAAGTGAATAGCATGATTGCAGAACTTAGGTTTTCAGTCCCAGGAGTTACATTGATTTCTCCGCCACCACACCATGATATATATTCAATTGAAGATTTAGCACAACTCATATTTGATTTAAAACAGGTTAATAATAAAGCATTGATATCAGTTAAACTTGTGTCGCAAGCAGGTGTAGGAACAATTGCTGCAGGAGTTGCAAAAGCTTATGCAGACCTGATAACAATTTCTGGTTATGATGGAGGTACTGGGGCAAGTCCATTAACATCAGTGAAGTATGCTGGTAGCCCATGGGAGCTTGGCATCAGTGAAGCTCACCAAACTTTAATGAAAAATAATTTAAGACGTAAAGTTAGACTTCAAACAGATGGGGGTTTAAAGACAGGATTAGATGTTATAAAGGGAGCAATTTTAGGAGCTGAAAGTTTTGGATTTGGAACATCTGTAATGGTTGCGTTAGGTTGTAAATACTTAAGAATATGTCATTTAAATAACTGTGCAACTGGAGTGGCAACACAAAACAAAATTTTAAGGATGAATCATTTTTCCGGCAGTCCAGAAAGAGTTGTAAACTATTTTAAATTTGTAGCACAAGATGTCAGAGAAATACTTGCTAGCTTAGGCTTTACATCATTAAATCAAATTATTGGTAGAACTGATTTATTAAAACAAATAAAAGGTGAAACAAAAAAACATCGAAAATTAAATTTAAAAAATTTATTAACGAAAGTTAATAAAAAGAGTGACAGATATTGCACCACTAAGTCAAATGACCCATTTGATAAAGCTACTTTGGCCAAACGAATACTCAAAGATGCCATGCCATTCATAAAAAAACAACAAATGAAAACTTTTTCATATGATATAAAAAACTTTAATAGGAGTATAGGCGCAAATCTATCTGGAGAAATAGCTAAGTTATATGGAAACTATGGTCTTAAAAAGAACCCTATAACTTTACAACTTAAAGGTACAGCTGGTCAAAGCCTTGGTGTATGGAATGCTGATGGATTGAATATAACTTTAACTGGTGACTCTAATGATTATGTCGGCAAGGGTATGGCTGGTGGAGAAATTGTAATAAAAACTCCGCTTGAGATAAAAGAATCTGCCAATAAGATGATCATTATTGGTAATACATGCTTATATGGTGCTACTGGAGGAAAACTATATGCTGAAGGAATCGCGGGCGAGAGATTTGGGGTGCGTAACTCAGGTTCCACGGCTGTCATTGAAGGAAGTGGTGACCACACATGTGAATATATGACTGGTGGCGCGGTTGTAGTTCTAGGGGATACGGGAAATAATTTTGGAGCAGGCATGACTGGAGGTCTAGCATTTGTATATGACAAAAATAAATCTTTTAAAAATAAGATTAACACTCAGTCTGTAGAAATTAGCAATTTATCAAATAAAGTTTACTCTGATCATCAGGGCTACCTACTTAAACTTTTAAAATCTTATTACAAAAAAACAAAAAGTATTCATGCGGATAAACTTATTAATAACTATAAAGAAGAAATCAAAAACTTCGTAATGGTTAAACCAAAAGCATCTAGTTATAAAGAATTATTGAACTTAATAACAAAAGTGGCGTAAAATGGCTAGTCTTGATAGGGCTTTTATAGATGATCTATTATCGAGAATAGATATTGTTGAAGTTATTAGTGCTGTAGTTCAATTAAAAAAACATGGAACTGGTTATAAAGGGCTTTGTCCTTTTCATGCAGAAAACACTCCTTCATTTAATGTATCAAGCACCAAACAGTTTTATCATTGCTTTGGATGTGGTGCTTCAGGTGATGCCATAAAGTTTTTAAGGGAGCATGGTGGTTTAACTTTTATGGAGGCAATTGAAAAACTAGCAGCTCAAGCAAACATTGAAATACCAAAGACATACACCAAAACAAATAATAATTTAAAAGAATTGTCACATATAAATGAAATTGTAAAGAATAAATTTATTGAAAACCTAAAATCTAATAGCGTCGCATTAGATTATTTGGAAAACCGTAGCATCACCGATGATTTAATTAATAAATTTGAAATTGGCCTAGCTAAAGACACTTGGGATGATGTTACGAATATATTAAAAAAGGATAATATGCTTAAAAATGGTTTGAGCATAGGGTTAGTTGTTGAGAGTAAAGGTAAGGTATATGACAGGTTTAGAAACAGGGTCATGTTTCCGATAAGAAATACATCAGGACATACAATTGCATTTGGGGGAAGAGCATTAAGCCAAAGTGATAATGCTAAATATATAAATTCACCAGAGTCTGAAATATTCTATAAGAGTTCAGAGGTTTATGGTTTATATGAATCTAAGCAAGAAATAAGCAAAAAGGATCAAATTATAATAGTTGAAGGATACACTGATGTTTTGGCTCTTCATAAGAATGGGTTTGGTAATTGTGTGGCCACCTTAGGTACTGCATTTACAAAATTTCATATTGTAAAATTATTAAGGTATAGCAAGAATATTATATTTTGTTTCGATGGTGATGATGCTGGTAAAAAAGCTGCATGGAAAGCAATGACTAATTGTTTGTCTGAGTTAAGAGATGAAACAAATATTGGCTTCTCATTCATAGAAGATGGAAGAGATCCTGATGAAATATCAAACGAAGATCCTGATGAATTTAGAAAAGTTATAGATAATCCTGTACCACTATCTGATTTTTTATTTGATAGTTACTTAAGGAACCTGGACCTTAGAAAAATTGAAGATAAAACTAGATTTACAAAAAGTATAATGCCTTTAATATCTCAAATACCAATGGGTTTGTATAAAAAATTACTTCAAGAAAAGTTATTAACATTAACAAATCTGTATAATGAAGATTTATTTAATGATAATCAAATAAAAGCCGAAAAAAATCAGCCACCTGGAGCAACTAATGATATAAGTCTGTCTGATAGTTTGATGTTATCTATATTTTTGGAACACCCTAGTTTGCTTGACCAGTTTAGCGAAAAAGTAACTAAAATAATTGAAGATAAAAATATTATAAAAATTATGAAGTTGATACCCACCTTTAAAAAAGGAAATAGTTTTCAAATGAATAAATTCCTAGAAACTGATGATGAAATAAAAGAATTATTCATCAAATATTCTACAGACAAAATTATGTATAAAAATGAGGATTCTGCTAAAACTACAATTATTTCAATATTAAATAACTATGAAGGTCAAGATAAAGAATCTCAATATTTTGCTGTACTACAAAAATACTCTGATGGAATAGAGTTGACCGATACAGAAAAGACCTTATTAAAAAGTTTCAAAAAATAGTTATTTTTTTAGAATATCACTAGATTTAATGATATATTGGTTTGAGTTAAAATATCATGAATAATAAACATCTATTTACATCAGAAAGCGTATCACCTGGACATCCTGACAAACTCAGCGACCAGCTGTCAGATGCAGTTCTAGATTATGTCTTTGAAACAGATAAAAATGCAAGAGTGGCATGCGAGGTTCTAACAAAAGGGAAAAAAGACTCGGCAGGTTCTATTGTAGTTGCTGGTGAAATAACTTGTTCAAACCCACTAGATTTTGATCAAATACTTCGTGATGCTATTTGTGACATTGGGTATAACTCCAATGAATTGGGTTTTAATGGTAAAGAATGTGACATTGTAAGATTAATTAATCAACAGTCGCCAGATATCAAAATGGGCGTAGATCGCCAAGATAAAAAAAAACAAGGGGCTGGTGACCAAGGCTTAATGTTTGGTTATGCGTCAAATGAAACAGAAGTGTTAATGCCGGCGCCTATATATTACTCTCATCGATTAGTGGAAAAACAAGCAAATATTTTAAAAGAAGGCAAAGCTAAGTGGCTAAGACCTGATGCAAAAAGCCAAGTAACATTCCTATATGAAAATGGTAATCCTGTGTCGGTTGATACTATTGTTTTATCAACACAACATGATGATACTATTAATCTAAAACAAATAGAAGAATTCGTAATAGAAGAGATAATCAAGCCAACGATTCCAAAAGAATACCATACTGATAACACTAAAGTATTTGTAAATCCAACTGGTAATTTCATTGATGGTGGACCAATGGGTGATTGTGGTTTAACAGGTAGAAAAATTATTGTAGATACTTATGGAGGAATGGCCAGGCATGGTGGAGGCGCCTTTTCAGGAAAAGATCCTTCTAAAGTTGATAGATCAGCAGCATATATTTCAAGGTATGTTGCAAAAAATATTGTTGCTGCTGGAATTGCTGATAAATGTGAAATTCAATTATCATATGCAATTGGCATAGCTCAACCAACATCAATATCTGTAAATACATTTGGCACTGGTAAAAAAGATGATTCAACAATATCATCTATTATAAGCGAGGTATTTGACTTAACTCCTTATGGAATTACCGAGACCTTAGACTTACTTAACAGAAAATATCAACCGACTGCAGCTTTTGGCCACTTTGGAAGAATTGGTGAGAACTTTACGTGGGAGCAAACAGATAAAATTGATATACTTAAAGAAAAAGTATCATAAAAATATATAGGAAAACATTATGAAAACTGATGAAATTAAAAAAATTGGAACAGACTATAAAGTTGCTGACATATCACTAGCAGAGTTTGGTAAAAAAGAAATTAAAATTGCTGAAACTGAGATGCCTGGTTTAATGGCAATTAGAGAAGAGTATAGAAACAAAAAACCTCTTGAGGGAGCTAGAATCATCGGTTGTCTTCATATGACTATTCAGACAGCGGTGCTGATAGAGACTTTAGTCGATCTTGGTGCTGATGTAAGATGGTCTTCATGTAATATTTTTTCAACTCAGGATCATGCGGCAGCAGCAATAGCAGACCAAGATATACCTGTATATGCATGGAAAGGTGAAACTGAAGAAGAATATAAGTGGTGCATAGATCAAACAATTAATGGTCCTGAAGGATGGAAGCCGAATATGCTGCTTGATGATGGTGGCGATCTTACTGGAATAATTCATGAAGAACATAAAGACCTTTTAAGCGATATCGTAGGTGTTTCAGAAGAGACCACAACAGGTGTCCATAGGTTATATGAAATGGAAAAGAATAATGAGTTAATGATGCCTGCAATGAATGTAAATGATTCTGTAACTAAATCTAAATTTGATAATCTATATGGTTGCCGTGAATCACTGGTGGATGGTATTAAAAGAGCAACAGACACAATGATCGCTGGTAAACTTGCAATTGTATGCGGGTATGGTGATGTTGGGAAAGGCTCAGCTGGTTCTCTTAGAGGTTTAGGTGCCAATGTTCTTATAACCGAAGTGGACCCTATATGTGCTCTTCAAGCATCAATGGAAGGCTACAAAGTTGTTGATATGAATGATTATATAGAAGAAATAGATATATTCGTCACAGCTACTGGAAACTTTAATGTTATCAATCATGATCAAATGATAAAAATGAAAAATGGTGCAATAGTATGTAATATAGGCCACTTTGATAATGAAATAGATGTTGAAGGTCTCAAACAATATCAATGGGAAAACATTAAGCCACAGGTTGATCATGTTATTTTTCCAGATGGCAAAAGAATTATATTATTAGCTGAAGGAAGACTTATAAACTTGGGTTGTGCTACAGGGCATCCTAGTTTTGTTATGTCATGTTCTTTTACAAACCAAGTTATGGCTCAGATAGAATTATGGAATAATCATAAAAATTATGAAAATAAAGTTTATGTTCTACCTAAAGATCTAGATGAGAAAGTAGCTAGATTGCATTTAGACAAACTGGGAGTAAAACTGACTAAGCTCACAAAAGAACAAGCGGACTATATCAGTGTTAATGAACAAGGGCCTTATAAGAAAGATACTTATAGATATTAAAAACTCTTGTAAAAATTTTTAGACACTATGTCAAATATTCTTACTAAAAATAAATCTCAAATAATTCATAGAGATCTCAAAGTTGTGTGGCACCCATGCACTCAAATGAAAGATCATGAAAAGATTCCTATGATACCAATCAAAAAAGGAAAAGGTGTCTGGTTAACTGACTATGAGAATAACAAGTATATAGATGCAATAAGTTCATGGTGGGTTAATCTTTTTGGTCATTCGAACACATATATAAACAATAAAATAACTAAACAATTGAAAAATCTGGAACATGTTTTGTTAGCTGGCTTCACTCATATGCCTGCTATTCAATTAGCTGAGAGATTAATTAATATCTCACCTAACAAAATTAAGAAATGTTTTTTTACTGACAATGGTTCATCTGCGATTGATGCAGCAATGAAAATGAGTTTTCATTACTGGGCGAATAAGGGTTACAAGAAAAAGAAAAAATTTATCGCTCTCTCAAATAGTTATCATGGCGAAACCTTAGGGTCATTATCCGTAAGTAATATTGATTTATATAAAAAAACATATAAGAGTTTGATGAAAGAAACGATAATTGTCCCTAGCCCAGACTCTTATCTAAAGAATGATAAACATACTAAAAAACAACATGCAGAATTAATGTTTGATTATATGCTTAAAGCTATAGAAAAAAATCATACTCATGCATGCGCAGTAATCATAGAACCGTTAGTACAATGCGCAGGGTATATGAGGATGTATCATCCTATATATTTAAAGTTACTTAGACAAGCATGTAGCAAATATAATATTCATCTAATAGCTGATGAAATTGCTGTAGGGTTTGGCAGAACGGGGTCAATGTTTGCCTATGAGCAAAGTAAAATTACCCCTGATATCATATGTCTGTCCAAAGGAATAACCGGTGGTTATATGACTCTATCTACAATATTAACAACTGATGAAATATATAATGCTTTCTATGACGAATATACAAAACTAAATGCTTTTTTGCATTCTCATAGCTACACTGCAAACCCAATAGCTTGTGCTGCCGCCAATGCCTCATTGGACTTATTTGAAAAAAATAATGTAATTGAGAAGAATAAGATACTTTCTAATTATATTCATAATTCACTTAAAGACTTATCTATGCATCCGCATGTGAGCGATGTAAGACAACATGGAATGATTGCTGCCATAGAGATGGTTAAAAATAAACTCACAAAGGAACCATATGATTGGAAAGAAAGACGTGGAATGCTTGCTTATCAATATGGTTTAAAGAATGGTGTGTTAATTAGACCTTTAGGCAATGTTATTTATTTTATGCCTCCATATGTTATAAAAAAGAAAGAGATTGATAAGGTCATCAATGTCATTAAGGCTGCTATTGATGTTGCAACAAAATAAAATACATAGAATCTTTTTAAAAAATATTATTGAAATCAATAATACTGTAAAACTGGACAAGGATATATCTAATCATATCAAGAATGTTTTAAGGATAAGAAATAATGAAGAAATAAAAATATTCAATGGTGATGGTAAAGAATATAATGCTAAAGTTGAATATCAGGAAAAATCTATTACAACAACTCCCTACAAATTATTCAGGCAGACCTCAAAAGATGATCATCAAATAATATTAGCTCAATGTATACCTAATTATAAAGCTATGGATCTAGCTATACAGAAATCAACAGAACTTGGAGTGAATAAGATAGTCCCTATATCGTCGTCGAGAAGTCATCCTGGTAATCATGAAAAAAAAATAGACCACTGGGAAAAAATCATTGTTCATGCAACTGAACAATCTAATGGTCTATATTTACCAGTACTAGATAAAGTTATGTCTCTCGAAGATTTTATAAGTAAACACAATAATGATCAGTGTTATAATATTTGTTTCAATACAATGGGACGAAAAATACAACCAAACGATATAAATCATAAATTACATGCTATCATGATTGGTCCTGAAGGAGGCTTCAGTAACCAAGAACTCGAATTATTGAAGAATAATAACTGGAATATAGTTACTCTAGGAGATAGGATATTTAGAACAGAAACTGCTTCTATTGTTGCACAAATAATTTTGAGAGGATATTAAATGTTCAATGTTAAGACCATTGCTGAATATACTAAAACTTTTAAGAATGAAAAGCTGCATTCTGAGATCATAAAGAATCATATGAAGATAGAGGCATGGTTTAGAAATCAATGGATTAAATATCCTGCTCCATTCTACTCCTCTATTGATATAAGAAATTCAGGTTACAAAATAGCACCAGTAGATACTAATCTTTTCCCAGCAGGATTTAATAATCTAGACAAAGATTTAGAGTTTCTGTATATTTCAGCAGCGCAGCATGCATTTGAAAGACTCTCGCCAAATTTGACTAAAATCTTGATTATCTCTGAAAATCATACAAGAAATAAGTTTTATCAATCTAGTATTGATGCTTTATGTAACATCTTGAGTAAATCTGGTTATGAGATCAAGGTTACAACATTATATAATACGTATAATGGCGAGGAGATAAATCCTGCGTTGTCCCATGATCGAGGTTTTCTTAAATATGATAACTTTGTACCTGATGCGATCTTACTAAACAATGATTTATCAGCTGGGGTACCAAGCATTCTAAATAATATCAGTCAACCCATATTACCAGATAAAAATTTAGGGTGGACAAATCGATCAAAAACAATACATTTTGAATATTATAGTGATATTGTAAGCAATTTCTCTAGAATATTAGAAATTGATTCATGGTTAATAGAACCATTATTCAGAAATTGCGGTGAAATTGATTTTAAAACTAAACAGGGAGAAGATTGTCTCGTACATCATGCATCTAGACTTTTTACATTGATTAAGGATAAATATGAATTTTATAAAATAAATGAAAAGCCATACATAATGATAAAGGCTGACTCAGGAACATATGGTATGGGAATTATGCAAGTCAGAAGTATAGATGAACTTACAAGTTTAAATAGAAAACAAAGAACAAAAATGTCAAAAACTAAAGGCGGGAATAAACTTAATAAAGTAATTCTTCAGGAAGGTATTTACTCGAATGAAAATATGAAACATGATAATCATGTTGCTGAACCTGTTATATATGCTTTTGGGAGTAACCTTGTTGGTGGATTCTATAGGCTGCATGATGCTAAAAACAACTCAGAAAACTTAAATTCTCCTGGAATGACATTTCATCCTATCCCATTTAAGGACGCTTGTATTAGCCCAAATAATGACGAACTAATATATTCAGATACTAATAAATTCTATATCTATGGTGTTATTGCAAGGTTAGCAATATTAGCGGCAGCTAAAGAATTGTACAATGTTGAGACGTAAAGATGTATTCATTTGGAATTATAATGGATCCTATCCAGAATATAGATATAACCAAAGATTCAACGATAGCTATAATTGAGTCGTTACAAAAAAGTTCAAAAATATTTTACGTAATTCCAAAATCACTACATATAAATAATAAAAAAGTGTATGGGAAGTTAGGGCGTCTAAAAATAGATAGTAAAAAAAAAGAGTTCTATGAAGTTTCAAGTCCTTATTTAAAAGAATTAACTGAATTGGATTGCATATTATTTAGATTAGACCCGCCCGTCGATGAATATTATATACAGTTAACATATCTACTTGACCATTTAGAGTCACAAGGAGTCCTGATTATTAATTCTCCTCAATCTCTAAGAGATTTTAATGAAAAAATCCTAGGTAATACACTATCAAATAAACAGATTCCAACAATTATAACCTCGAACAAAAATGATATAATAGATTTTTTAAAAAAATATAAGAAGATTGTTTTAAAACCAATGAATCTTATGGCGGGTAAAGGAATTATATCCTTATCATGTAATGATGATACTGATTTTTTAGCTCAAGAATTTGATGAGTTAAGACAGTATGTGATATGTCAAAAATTTATCAATGAGATTACTGATGGTGATACACGTATATTAATTACTAATGGAATAGTTCATGAAGATGTTTTAGTTAGATATCCACCTAAAAATGACTTTAGATCTAACTTATCTTATGGTGGAAAGTATGAAGTAAAAAAAATTAACAATAAATATTTAAATCATTTAAAAGAAGTCGCTCAGTACCTAAAATATAATAGAATTTATTTTGCTGGTGTTGATATGATTGGCGATTATATTACTGAAATAAATATCACATCACCAACAGGAATAAAACAGATTGAAGAAAAGAACAAAAGAATAAGTGATGAAATAGCATCAGAGTTTATAAAAATCATTCAGAATTATTATGAAGGAAAAAAATAATAATATAATCAATAAAGATTATTTGTACATGGGTATTGACTTTGGGAGTAAAAAAATTGGTTTTGCCATTGGTCAACTTATTACTGCTAAATCCTCGCCCTTAGGTATAGTAATTAATAAAAATAATCAAGTTAACTGGACTGATATTAAACTCCTTATTGAAAAATGGAAACCAAATGTAATAATTGTTGGATATCCATATGCACTCAAAAAAAATAAGTTTCTTGAAAGTCTTGATAATTTCATCCAGGATTTGACACATATGTATAAAGATACAATACAAGTTTCAGTATTTTCAGAAGTCTTATCAACAGAAGAAACTAAAGAGCTCTATGCTAATATTCGTAAAAGCGATTACAATATTGGTAAAAAAGAGAACTTAGATGATTTATCAGCATCTATAATTTTAGAAAGCTGGTTTAATGAAAATATGATAAACTAGGGATATGAACATTAATCATAATATTCAATTTAATGATGATAAAAAGTTGATTCATTTCTTAAATATTCAAAATCTATCTGCTCAGCAGATCCTAGAGATTTTAGAACTTGCAGATACTGTAAAATCAAAAAGCTTAGATGGAAAAACAGTTGCAAGCTTATTTTTTGAGCCTAGCACACGTACAAAGACGACATTTGAGCTCGCAGCCAAGAGACTTGGGGTAGACTTTATAAATATCGATATAGCTAACTCATCCACATCTAAGGGTGAGTCTATAGTAGATATGATAAAAACACTTGAAGCTATGCAGTGTAATATGTTTGTAGTAAGGCATAGCACATCTGGTATACCACATTACATAGCAGAACAAGTTGGTAACAAAATTTCAGTTATAAACGCAGGTGATGGCGCTCATGCCCATCCCACTCAAGCAATGCTAGACATGTATACAATTAAAAAATATAAAACAAATTTTAAAGACTTAAATGTTGCTATTGTAGGAGATATACTTCATTCCAGAGTTGCTAAATCCTTAATTACAAGCCTGAATATATTAAGAGTAAAAAATATTAATATTGTAGGTCCTAAAAACTTAATGCCTGAAAATATTGATGAACTTAATGTTATATATTCAGATAAACTAGAAGAAGGTATAGATCAAGCTGATGTTATCATTATGCTAAGATTGCAAAAAGAAAGAATGCGTGAAGCCCTGATTTCAACAGATGACTATTATAAAGAGTTTGGGTTGACTAAAAATAAGATAAAAAGCGCAAAAAAGGATGTGATAGTTATGCATCCTGGTCCTATAAACAGAGGGATAGAAATTGATTCAGATGTTGCAGATGGGCCAAATTCAGTAATACTTGATCAAGTGTCTGCTGGAATATCAATAAGAATGGCGATTATGTCGCTAATTTTAAAAAATAAATCATAATATTCATGAAATCAGATTATATACAGGTGCTATCATCCATAAAAGAGGATATAGAAAATTTCAATAAACTAAAGAATGATAAGATTTCATTAATAGTAGTAACTAAATCACAAACTACGGAAAACATTTCTAAAGTTGTACAAAATGGTTATAAGCGTTTGGGCGAAAACTACGTTGATGAAGCATCCGAAAAAATTGAGTTTTTTGATGATGATTCTATAGAATGGCATTTTATAGGAAAAATCCAATCAAACAAGATAAAGAAGATTGTTAAAAATTTTAGTTGGGTACAAACAGTTTCGTCTATAAAGCATGCTAAGTTACTCCATAAAGCCTGCTTAGAAACATCAAAGAGAATAAACGTTTGTATCCAGATTAATATCGATAATGAACCCACAAAGTCAGGTATATTGCTTGATGATATTGATGATTTCATAGAAAACATTGTAGTTTTCGATAAACTGGTAATAAGAGGACTTATGGCTATCCCATCAAAAATCAATGCTTTGAAAGAAAATATAAATTCATATAAGATACTTAAGTCAGAGTATGATAGATTGCAGCATAAATATAAAGATTTCAATACTCTATCAATTGGTATGAGCAATGACTATAAACTTGCAATGGATAATGGTTCAAATATGGTAAGGATAGGTAGCTTAATATTTGGCGAGAGAAAATAATGTTAAAAAAAATTTCGATAATAGGAGCAGGTAATTTAACTCAGGCATTACTTTATTCAATAGATAACTCGCTATTAAAAATGGATATAAATCTATATGATAAAGATAAAAAAAAGAAAGTTTTTGCTTCTCAGAAGAAATGGAAGTTTTTTACAAAAGTTGGTAAAGAGATAGCCAGTAGTGACATTATCATCTTAGCTGTAAAACCAAACCAATATAAAAATATCTGCAGTGATATTAGACAAGAAGTTATTAAAGAGACTGTTATTGTAAGTCTAATGGCTGGTGTTAAAATTAGCGATTTGAAAGCTCAACTACCTAGTCAGTCCAATGTTCTAAGAGTTATGACTAATATTAATGCAAAATATAATAATGCCATATCATCTATTTATTTTGACAAAAGTTTTAAAAAAACACGCATACCTTCTTTGATAAAATTTTTTTCAATGTTCGGTGATATTAGAGTTCTAAAAAAAGAGTCCGATATAGATAAGGCTACTGCCTTGATAGGTAGTGGCCCTGCATATTTTATTTATTTTTCAGAATCTATGATTGAAATATTTCAGAGCTTTGGCTTTACTAAAAATGAATCTGCTGAACTGGTTTCTCAACTTTTTTATGGGACTGCTCTACTATGTAAACAAGATAATAGAAGTTTTGAAAAAATTAAAAAATCTGTTGTATCAAAAGGAGGTACTACTGAGGCAGCTTTACAAAAACTTGATAGACTTAAAACTAAAAAAATATTAAAGGAGTCCATAAAAGATGCTTATGTTAAAGCTAAATCTTTAGGCAGGGGTAAATAATGGATGGCTATGCATCAAAACCTATAATTTTTCTTCTGGTTACTTTAATTGGATTTTTTCAATTTTTATTGATATTGAGATTTATATTTGAAGTTATGAGGGTCTCTTATAACAACCAAATAACACAATTTGTTGTTAAGGCAACAGATCCGGTGTTGATACCATTAAGGCTAATACCCTTATACATCGGCAGATTGGATCTTATCATTATTATACTTATAACTGCTATAACTACTCTAAAGATCTATTTAAATCCTAATTTTAGTGGTTTTGAATATAGCTTAAGTGCTCTCCTGGTTGCTGGTTTTGGGTATGCTATTAAGGAGACTATAGATATATTATGGTATGCAGTTATCATTGGTGCTATAGGTAGCTGGTTTATGGCTTACAATAAACACCCGATTTTTAATTTGATTGATGAAATATGTGAGCCAATGTATAGACCAGTCCGATCTATAATGCCAAATTTATCAGGCATAGATTTATCGCCTATCATATTATTGGTTGGTTTAAACTTACTGCAAATGATAGTTTTACCGCCAATATTTAATTTAACGAGGTTTTTATAATATGAGTGACCCGTCAATCAATATCTTTACCGACGTTGCAGAGATAAAATCTCCACTTACATTAGTATCAGGTAAAGTTATTGATGAATATAATCTAAAATATGAAACATATGGGATGCTCAATAAAGAAAAGAATAATGCCGTATTAATATGTCATGCCTTATCAGGAAATCATCACGCAGCAGGATGTTATAATAATGAAAAAAAACCAGGCTGGTGGGATAATATGATAGGTCCAGGAAAACCTATAGATACCGATAAGCTATATGTTGTGTGTGTAAATAATTTAGGAGGATGCCATGGATCAACTGGTCCAACAAGTCAAATTCCTAACACACAAAAAATATATGGCTCATCATTTCCTATTATAACAGTCAATGATTGGGTTAATTCGCAAAAAGAATTAATGGATTTTCTTAAAATCCCTAGCTGGAGATTTATTGTTGGTGGCAGTCTAGGTGGCATGCAGGCATTTCAATGGACAATACAATATCCGTCTTTAGTCAAAAACTGTATTGTTATTGCTGCAGCACCTAAACTCACAGCTCAGAATATTGCCTTCAATGAAGTTGCAAGACAAGCAATAATGAAAGATCCTAATTGGCACGATGGGAATTATATAGAAAAAGGAGTTGTGCCAGCGCAAGGGCTTTCACTTGCTAGAATGCTTGGACACATAACATATCTCTCAGATGAATCAATGGGTGAGAAGTTTGGTAGAGAATTAAAACAAGCAAAACTTAACTTTAACTATGATGTGGAGTTTCAGATAGAAAGTTATTTGAGGTATCAAGGTGAAAAGTTTGTAACAGGATTTGATGCTAATACATATTTATTAATGACAAAATCATTAGATTATTTTGACCCTATAAAAGATTTTGGAGATTCGCTAAAGGAGATTTTTAAATCAGTAAAATCAAAGTATCTGGTAATTTCTTTTACATCAGATTGGAGATTCCCTCCCAAACGATCAAGAGAGATAGTTAAATTATTATTAGATAATGAAAAAGATGTTAGCTATTCTGAAATTAATTCTGAGGGTGGACATGATGCGTTTTTAATGGACAATGAAGACTATTTCGGAGTTATGAAATCTTTTATAGATGAGGTTAATAATGGCATTTAGAAAAGATTTGTTATTAATAAGCTCATGGATACGACCTAGAAGTAAAGTCCTTGATTTAGGTTGTGGTGATGGGGAGTTATTGAAATTATTAAAAATTGACAAAAATATCAATGGATATGGAATTGATAATGATGTGATGAATATAAAGAAATCATTAACTAATGATATCAACGTCCTTCAAATGGATTTAGATGATGGTTTAGGTGATTTTGAATCTAATTCTTTTAACTATGTAGTATTAGCTCAGTCCTTGCAGGTAGTGAAGAATCCAAAGTTATTGATCGATGATATGTTAAGAGTTGGTGATGAAATAATAGTTTCATTTCCAAATATGGGGCATTGGGTTGCTAGACTGCAACTTCTCTTTAGAGGAAAAATGCCTGTTACAGAAAATCTTCCATACAAATGGCAGGACACCCCAAACATTCATCTATGTACAATTAAAGATTTCATGGATTTCTGTAAGGAGAATAATTATGAAATTACTGAAAAATACATAGCTAATGATAAACAAAAAAAGAACCTATTTAATAAAGTGATGCCGAACTTATTTGGAGAAGTTGCAACATTTAGGATTAGATAGTTATCTATGTTTAGCCTTCATAAAATCTTCATGTTTTACATAAATTAAGTCTGCAATTTTTCGAATTGTATGATCTTCATATTTATCAATTCGTCCATCAGCGAATGCAACATCCCATAATTCTCGAATCAGTGCTTTCTTTTCATTATATTTATAAACTTCATTAATCTTAGAAGTCCAGTCATATAATGAGATCATCTCTTGATTCTTATTATCAGCAATTTCTAACAAAATGTTGACCTGAGAGTCATCAAGATTAAATTTGTTTTTTAAAATACTAATAATTTTGTTATTTTCTGCCTCATCAAACTTATCATCTGATTTTGAAACCTCAATTAATAGAACGCATGTTGCAAGCGTCATATCATCGAATTTTTGTATATCTTCTTGAATAGACTTATCTGACTTACGCAGATATTTATCCATAATATTTAAAAAAGATTTCAATTTTAATTAAAAGTTTGCTTGAGAGAATATAGCCCGCTGTTGTCATACTCGTTAAAAAAGATATCAACAAAAGGGTGATCTACTGGATCAGTGCTTGCATCACTCAGTAAATTAGACTCTGCAACATAGGTCTCATTACCTTGACCATGAACTAAGACATGATACCAGGGCTTGTTTTTGGCTGGTTTAGACTTAGCTACATTATCATACCATTCTTCTGTTCCTTGGAAAAAAGGATCAGCATCAACTATGACGCCTCTATATCTAAACTTTGAATGATATACTATTTGCCCTAATCTGAATCTAGCCTTTGATTTAAGTGGTGTGTCCATACTTACATTATAAGGTCTCTTTAATCATATTTAAAGAGTCTGATACAGATATTTTGTTAATCATACAAAAAAGTTATATTAACCCTTTTATTTTCATAAGAATTATCAAATTTAAAATTATCTGTTGAATGAAAAAGTTTAGAATTAAATATCACGGCTCGATTCTCCTTATAAGGTATAATCTTTTCTTTGACGTTATTTGATATTAGCATATCCATGATTTTAGGAGATCTCTCCAGACTATTATATTCTGAAAAATCCCAATCCTTAGGAGGGATCTTGCTCCAAATTTTTAAACCACCAGAATTTTTGTCTTGGTTTGCTGACTCTGGGCTAATCCAAAAATTAACATTCACTGAAGCTTGATCAGCATGAATATTTGTTCCAACTTTTTGGCTATCATATTTAAAAATCCATGCCTGAGTTAATCTCAGGTCTTTAAATATATGATTATAAGTTAATCTTAAGTTTTCACTTAACTGTAGAATAAATTCATTAGATAATCCTTTTGATAAAAAAGCACCAACATAACCACCATGGTAAGGGTATTTAAAAACATTTGCATTCCTACAGAATTTTTGAATTTCATATAACGCATCATCGGAAAGAAAATTATCTATCACCACGACTTCTGGAGATCCATTAATATAACTATTTTCAATTAATTTGATATCATTTTTGAGATTTAATAAATTAGACGATGTTATTTTTGGAGGCTTGTTATACAAAACTTTAAATAGTTTTTTCTTAAAGTCATATGGAATACGATTAAAATCTAGGTCACTTTTTTTTGACTCTTCATAAAGATCTTTTAGTAAGCTATAATACTCTTTTGTAAACTTAGGATTTCTAATATCGTCTATATCATTATCGATAAATGTTAGTTGCTGATATTCATGAGCAATTAAAGTACTCAATAGTTTTTCGTCTGATAAATGTCTTTTAATATTTTTTTTCTGTAATTCAACATTAGAACTATAAAGACTTAAAACTGCTTTAAAATTCTTATTAGCCTCTTCAATATTTCCCATCCATAGATGACTCATTCCTAACATTAAATATGAATCAACATACTCAGGGTCTTTCATAATAGCGTTGTTAAACCATTTGATTGATATTTCAAGATTTTTAATTTTTCTATTTTCTTGAAAAATATATTGGTAAACTTCTCCTATTCTTTGGTCTGCATCACTAAATGATTGATTACATGATAAAGCATGTTTTAATAAATCAATTGATTCATGATACATTTCATGATCAATATAGAGATTTGCGCAATTAAAATATGCCTTATACTCACTACTGTTTAAAAGCATAGCTTTTTTAAAACATTGTTCTGAGTTTTTTAGATCTTTTAGATTTTTATAAACTATTCCTAAATTATTATTTGCTTCATAATTATTTGGATCGATATCACATGCTTTCTTAAGATACGATACAGCATCCTTATATTTTAAATTTTGAGAAAGAATACATCCATGAAGATGATTTGCAGAGAAATTATTTTCATCTTGATTTAGAATTAATAGATAAATCTCATCTGCTTTCTCTAGCTTACCATCATGGTGTAAATTTAGAGCTTGATTTAATAGATCGTTTGTATTTTTATCTTTCATTTATTTCTTGCCCAGGGACAGAATCGAACTGCCGACACGAGGATTTTCAGTCCTCTGCTCTACCGACTGAGCTACCTGGGCTTGAATATTATTTATCTTCTGGCACAAATCCTTCTGGCATCACAGCGCCATCACCAAATAAAAACTTTTCCATCTCTTCTTCAAGAAATTTTCTTGCTTTAGGGTCAACAGGTGTCAACCTCATTTCATTTATCAACATTGTCTGGTGCCCCATCCACATTTGCCAGGCTTCCGCAGAAATATTCTCCATTATTTTTTTTCCCATATCACCGGGATATGGCTGATAATCCAATGCTTCAGATTCTTTTTTTAACTTTAAACAATTGACTGTAGCCATTATTACTCTTTGTATTTGTTAAATATTGTAGTTTGGTATTTTGGTATACCAAAATCTATGCTTGATAGATTATACCAATTATCAACAGATAGGCTAATCTTTTTATGATATTTGATATCACAAACCATGACATTAAATGTGAATTTAATGTGTGAAAGATTATGCGAAAACTTCCAAGTGACTGAATTTAATGATTTATTCAATTTGAAAGAACTGGCCCATTTTAATAAATCTGATTTATTATGAAAGATTGGCGAAGAATATAGCCCTTTCCAAAGATTATCATATGATATCTTTTCTAAATATATATCTTTATTTCTATTAATAATTACTAATGCCCAAATTTCTTTTTTTACTGGTCGTGTCTTCTTAACTAAATTATTATTAGAGGGTGTATAAGGATATGACATACAAATAGTGTTAATAGGACACTCATAACATAAAGGTTTTGATTTTTTACACACGAGTGAACCATAGTCCATATAGGCTTGAATAAAATCATCAGCTCGTTTTTCAGGTAGTAAGTCCTCAGACAATTCCCATAGAGCATTCATATTATTATCTCTAATTTTAAATGCTCTGGACAAAAATCTTTTAACATTACCATCTAAAATCGACCGATGTCCTTTCCCGCTAAAAGTAAGAATAGCTGAGGCTGTTGTTCTTCCAATCCCAGGAAGACTAAGTATATCATCATAGGTTTCAGGAAAATTCCCATCGAAATCATTTTCAATTTTCCTTAGAGATTTATGGATATTCTCTGCTCTTCTATAAAACCCTAGGCCGCTCCAAAGTTCCATAATCTCGTCTAAGCTTGCTGCGGATAGTTTTTTAAGGTTTGGATATTTAGTGATGAAGTTTTTGTAATAAGGTATTACAGTTTTTACTTGTGTTTGCTGTAACATAATTTCAGATATCCATATCTTATAAATATCTCTTACTTTCCATGGTAAAGAGTCTCTTCCATAGCGATCATACCATTTCAAAAGTTTTTTTCTGAATAATGTTCTCAGTTTAGAATGGTAGTTTAATTTTGTCATCGAGCTCATCAAATACTTTGTCCTTAATTACATCTATGACTTTTTCTTTTATTGGCTCTATTTTTTTAATAGCAATCTGACCCAAATCAATAGAAACAGAGAGATTATTTAATTCTCCAGTGATCATAATAGGAAGTTCTTCACCATTTAATTCATCTGGGTATATTTTTTGATAAGAGTTGTTTATCTTGCTTGATTCTTTAATGTTACCAGTCATCCTAATGTCGGCAACCTTTGTAAGAATATTTATTGTTCCACTTCCTTTTGCTTCCATCATTTCCGTCTCAATATAGATATCATTTACGTTCATAATGTTATCATCTATATTTGCTCTAGCTGACATGTTCTTGATGTTTGTGATATTTGGATGAAGATCATCATACAGTGAAAATTTCAACAAAGAATAAGTTTTAAGTAGTACAGCATCGGCGTTAATGCCATAATATTTAAAGTTCTTAGCCGTAATATCTTTCACATCGATTATATTATCAATTAATTTATCAAGTGATATCAACAATTCAGTCTTTGCGACAGAAATAATCATATTCTTTGAGCCAGAAGATAGTTCTTTATAAATTTCGATATTAGGCATTGAAATTTTAGTTTCTGGCAAAAAATGAATTTCTAAGTCGCCATTATATGTGAACTCATATTTTGTTTTTGACGAAATATAATCTGTAATTTTATCTTTATAATTATTTGGATTAAATATAAAAAATAAATAAATAATAGATAAACTAATGATAAAAATAATTAAATAAATAAAATTAATAGCTATTTTTTTCATTATTTTAACTGATAAATACCTGATTTACCGCCCTCTTTAAAAAGTAATTTTACATCAGATATAATCATAGATTTGTCTATATATTTACACATATCATAAATGGTTAGCAAGGCAATCTGTGTGGAGCATAAAGCTTCAATTTCAACACCTGTTTTTCCTTCACAGTTTATTTCACAAGTACATTCAACGCGGTCTTTTTTAATATTAAAATCTATAGTTGCACTGACTATATTTAATGGATGTGCTAGAGGTATTAAAGAAGAGGTTTTCTTTGCTGCCTGAATCCCTGCTATCTGTGCTACAGTTAATACATCTCCTTTTTTATTTTTATTTTGTAAAATTGATTCTAACGCATCGTTATTCAACTTAATATACCCGCTGGCTACTGCCATACGCCCGCTACTTGGCTTAGCTCCAATATCAACCATTCGTATATTGCCATTATTGTCAATGTGGTTACTTTTCTTCATATCTTTATATATTTAATTTTATTATAATTCTACAGTATATAGATCAGTTTTAAAATTTAAGAATCATAATGAAAATTATACTTGCATCAAAAAACCAAGATAAGATTAAAGAAATTGGAAAAATACTTAATCGTTCTAACAGAAAACTTATCACCTGTAATGATGTGGATATACCAGAAGTTGAAGAAACAGGGTCAACTTTTGTTGAAAATGCAATCCTTAAAGCAAGGAGCGCCTCGCTATCAACAGGTTTACCAGCAATAGCGGATGATTCTGGCATAGAAGTAGATTATCTAAATGCTAAACCAGGGATTAAATCCGCCAGATACTCGGGTGAAAATGCTACAAATGAAAGTAATAATTTAAAATTACTTGGAGCACTTAATGGATTGCCACATAAAGATAGGAAAGCTTGTTATAGATGTATAATTGTTTACATGAGGTTCCCGGATGATCCATTTCCAGTTATTACATCAGGAAGTTGGCATGGGTACATAACAGACAGATTAATTGGATCTAATGGTTTCGGATATGATCCGCTATTCTATTTGCCTGAATATGATAAAACTTCAGCTCAGATTTCATCAGATTTAAAAAATAAAATTAGTCATAGAGCTCAGGCTCTTATTAAACTTGAAGAGTACTTCGAAAAAGAAGAGGCCGGTGCATGATTAGAAGAATCATCTTTTCTTTATTCTTCCCTATGCTATTATCTGGTTGCGCCACTAACCCTGTCTCTGGATTACCAGATTTTGTAACAATTACTGAACAACAAGAAATCTCTATAGGCGCCTCATACCATAAACAAATCCTTGAGGAAAATAAATTAATTGATAATAAAGAATTAAATGATTATTTCCAAAAACTTGGTGAATCTATAGCAAAAGAAAGCCATAGGCCCAAGCTTAAATGGACTTTTACTTTAATTGACGATCCTACATTTAATGCCTTTGCTACACCAGGAGGATATGTATATATGTACAGGGGGATGCTGAACTATTTTAACTCAGAAGCCGAGTTTGCAGGTGTGATAGGCCATGAAATAGCCCATATTACTGCAAGACACGCAGTAAGAGGCATGAGTACAGCACAAGTATCGGGTCTTCTTCTAGGGCTGCTCCAAGCAAATGTGCCAGGTGGACAATTAACAGGCAATGCATTTAACTTAGTTAATATGATTATTAACCGTGGCTATTCTAGAAAATTTGAACTAGAAGCTGATCAACTAGGTGAAGAGTACCTAGATAGAGTCAACTATGACCCTAGCGCAATGTCCGCATTCTTGAAGACTCTAAAATATTCAGATGAACTAGAAATAAAAATAGCCAAAAATGAAGGGAGAGAGCCTAATATTGGATACCATGGGGTTTTTTCAACTCACCCTGATCATGAAAAAAGAATCAAAGCATTAGATAAGACTACTAAAAAAAATAATAAAATGAAGATTGGCAAAGAGAAATTCTTAAAAATGTTAGATGGATCATTGTATGGGTCAAGCCCAGAAGAAGGATATGTAAAAAATTCAGTTTTCTATCATCCAGTTTTAGCAATTAAATTCGATATTGAGAAAACATGGAATTTTAAAAACCATCCTGATAAGTTGGAATTAACAAAGACAGATGCAAATATGACTTTAAGAGCTGATGATTTATTGGCTGATGATTTAGAAAATGGATTGACTGCTGAAAAGTATTTATCAGACGGTATCAATAAGAGCTCTTTCTTGAGTTCCAATGAATTGATAGAGTCTAAAGATTTCTCATATAATAATCTAAAAGGTCATAGTCACCTCTACATAAATGAGAGCATTATAGATAAAAGTTACAAAAGATTCACAGTGATATTTGATACTAAAAATTCTAACACTAAACCAAAAGCTTGGATTGCTGTTACAAGTTTTAAAAATCTTAGTGATGACAAAGAAATAAAATTGATGCTCAAATCTTTCTCTAAAATGTCTCAAGATGAAATTAAAAAATCTAAAGGCTTGAGGATTAAAGTTATAAGATTTAAATCAGGCATGACATACGATAAGCTTGCTGCATCTTCACCTCTTGGCAAGTATGCTCTTGATAAACTGCGTTTATTGAATGGACATTACCCAGACGATAATCCAAGAGTTGGGGAGCTTATTAAAATTGTTGAATAAATCTGATTATGACAAAGTTTTCTTAATTGACTCAACGGGTTTTGTACTAAAATACTGGTTCTCGATGCCACCAGTTGAAACAAAGAACTTTGAGTCAATTTCAGCTTTCTTAGGCTTTAGCAGTTTTGTAATTGGATTATTGAGTAAGTATAAGCCCATATACATATCGTTTGCTTTTGATGAAAGTTTAGGGACATGTTTTAGAAATAAAATATATCCTGATTATAAAAAATCTAGGGAAAGTGCTCCAGAAGAATTGAAAGCTCAATTAACATTATGTAGAGAGTTTCTTGATGTCTTAGGGTTAGACAATAATGCAAGTAACACATATGAGGCTGATGATATCCTATATACTGTCGCAAAAAATGTTAGAGAATCTGGGTTCAATAGTATAATTCTCACAAATGATAAAGATCTATATCAATTAGTACATCCGGGTGATATTTGGTGGGATTATAAAAGTAAGATTTTTTACTACGATGGTCTGCTAGACTTCTTAGGCTTTGTTCCACAAAATTTATCTGATTTTTTAGGATTAATGGGTGATTCAGTGGATAACATACCAGGCGCTCCTGGGCTAGGAGAAAAAACTGCAATGACATTGATGAGTAGGTATAAAGATTTAGAGAACTTGATGATAAATATTGACTCTATAACGGATCATGTTGGGATGAAGTTTAAAAGATTTATCAAAATAATTAAAGAAAATAAAAAAATTATATACCTTTCTAAAAAGTTAGCTACACTAGAGTATGTTGATGATCTTAATAATGATTTAAGCTCGTTAAAAAGAGAAACCATAGATTTTAAAAAGCTAGAAGCTTTCTTGATCAAAACAGGAATGAAAGAAGGTCAGAGAAATTCTTGGTTAAGAGATATAAAAAAATTAGTTGTACTATAATATGAAAAAGAATATTTTTTATGCACAGTCTGGGGGCGTTACACCAGTTATAAATGCAACAGCTGCAGGTCTAATAGATTATGTCTCTAGAAACAAAGCTTCTTTTGGTAAATTATTTGTAGGTAAAAATGGCATTGCAGGTGCCTTGAATGAAGAACTAATTGATATAAGTAAAGAAAAATCTAGCGAGCTGAGGAAACTAGTTCACACACCTGGAGGAGCCTTTGGATCCTGTCGGATTAAACTTCAAGACCCAGTCAAAAATGAAAAGGAGTTTAGAAGAATACTAGAAGTTTTCAAAGCACATAACATAGGATATTTTTTTTATAATGGTGGTGGAGACTCACAGGATACAACATTAAAAATCTCTAATTATTGCAAAGCAAATAACTATGATGTTACATGTATTGGGTTGCCTAAAACTATTGATAATGATCTGCCAGTGACTGATAATTGTCCGGGGTTTGGATCTGTAGCTAAGTATATTGCGACTTCAACATTAGAAGCATCCCTTGATGTAGCCTCTATGGCAAACTCGTCAACAAAAGTTTTTATTTTAGAAGTAATGGGAAGACATGCTGGCTGGCTGGCAGCATCTGCGGGGGTGATTAAAGAAAATAAAAGCATGCCCCCACACCTTATTCTCTTGCCAGAAGTTATATTTGATGAAAAGAAATTTCTTCAAGAAACTAAAACTATAGTAAAGAATTATGGGTATTGCGTAATAGTAGCATCAGAGGGTATAAAGAATAAAAAAAATCAATTTATAGCTTCGAGTACCTCAAAAGACAGTTTTGGCCATGCACATCTTGGTGGAGTAGCTCCCAAGCTTGCCAATATTATTTCAAATAAATTATCATATAAAGTCCACTGGGCTGTAGCTGATTATTTACAAAGAGCTGCTAGGCATCTTGCGTCATCTGTCGATGTCAAACAGGCTTATGCAATTGGCTTTAAAGCTTTATATTATGCAAAAAAAGGCGTTAATGGCGTTATGTTAACCATAAAAAAGCAAAAAGCAAAAACATATAAATGGGAAATAAAATATACAAAACTACAGAATGTTGCAAATTTTGAAAAAGAATTACCAAAAAGCTTTATAACCAAGGATGGTTTTGGCATAACATCTATATGTAAAAATTACATTAAGAACCTTATTTCTGGTGAGGATTTCCCACCATATAAAAATGGTGTTCCTGTCTATGCCAAATTAAAACTTCCTCTTGTCAAAAAGAAATTAAAGAAATTTAAAGTAAGTCTCTAAAATCAATCTTTTCTTTTTCATGATCTTTTATAAGCATTTCAAGAAAGTCTATAAAATCTTTGTCACCATTGAGACAAGGTATAAATTTATATGTCTCACCTCCAGATTCCATAAATAAGTCATGTGACTCTTCTCCAATTTCCTCAATAGTTTCCAGACAATCAGATGGAAATCCTGGGCAATAAACCTGTATATTTTTGGTGTTTTCAAGCGGAAGTTTCTCTAACCTCTCCGCCAAATAAGGTTGAATCCACTCAGATTTTCCAAATCTTGATTGAAAAACAATTTCATAATCATTATTAGAAAGGTTTAGTTTATTTGCAATAAGATTAGCTGTTTTGAAACATTGAGATTGATATGGCTCATCTTCTCCTACATAAGATTTTGGAATACCATGAAATGATAATAATAATTTATCAGGTTTACCATGTGCACTTTGGAATGATTTAATATGCGAGACAGATGAATTTATATAACCATCATAATCATGAAAGTCTTTAATCATGCTGATATTTTTATCTTCCAGAGATATATTATTTTTTTTAGTAATACGAGCAATTTGATTTGCTATTGACTTAGTTGTTGTAGTTGAGTACTGAGGGAACATTGGTAGAAACAAGATATTCTTAAACCCTAGCTTGAAATACTCCATAATTTTGCTTTCTATTGAAGGTTTGCCATACCTCATTGCCACATCAATAGTAAAATCATGCGGTAATTTCTGGCGCAGCAAACCTGCTTGAAGAAACGTATTATATAATAATGGTGAGCCCCATTCTGTCCAAACCTTCTTATATAACTCTGCGCTTTTCTTCGGCCTACTTCTTAAAATTATTAAATGTAATAATGGAAGCCAGAATATTCGAGGCAATCTTATGACATCTTTATCAGAAAGGAATTCTCTTAAATAAATCCTAACATCCTGCTCAGTAGGCTGGCTTGGAGTGCCAAGGTTTGATACGAGAACAACTGTTTTAGGTTTATGATTAGATTCCATTCGTTTATTGTAAAGCAATGCTAAGTCTTTGTGTATCTCTTAAAGATCGGGCTTTTATCTGAAATATGGGATATAAGAAACTCCATTTGATCAGCTAATATCTTTCTTCCTCTTAAAATTAAATATTCTACCCTGGATGGCGCAAATGGAATAGCAAGGAGCATCATATTTGCTTTTTCCGGTGTTCTGCCACCTTTCTGGTTATTACATCGCTTACAAGATGTGACAACATTAGTCCATACATCTAAACCACCATGTGATAGTGGTATAACATGGTCTCTTGATAAATCTTTATAATTAAAAAACTCACCACAATATAAGCAATTATTAGCATCCCTTTTAAATAATGTTGTATTTGACAAGGAAGGCGTAAAGCTTGAAAAATCCGATTTATTTATATCATGTGTAGCAATGATAGAATTCACTTTTAACTTGCTTTTGAGCTGTGTTAGACGGTTATAACCGCCTCTTAAAAGCATAGAACTAGAGCCACACTCATAGGATACCTGATTTGTATAATACAGCCTAGCTGCTGTTTCATAAGATACCCAAGATACTGGATAACCCGCAGAATTTAACCTAAGTATTTTTTGTTGATTTGTAAACATCATTACTAATTATACCCAGTATATTGCTCATCAACATGATAAATAAATTATTATATTAAAAATTGCCTGTTAGTTTAAAAATAAAGGCTATAAAATCATATATATCTCAGGAAAAACCTAAAATTAGGAGTCAAAATAAAGCTAAAAACATAAATGATGCACTATTTATTAACATACCGATAAAAAATGAATAAACAAAACCTTAAAAACAATCAGTGATAAAAAGATATTTATTATCTTTATAAGTTATTGTTATTTATATATATTTACGATTGGTTATAAATTGAACAATCTGCCACAGGTAAAATGAGGGAAAGAAAAATCAATAAAAAAGCATATTTATCCACAACTTTATTAACATAAACTGTGGATAAAGAAAATCTCGACTAGAATACAAGCAAAGATATTAAAAGATTTTACGTGAATGTATAATAAATTATGAAAAAGCTGCTAAAAATTGCATTTAACCTGCCTCTCTATAGCACTTACGATTATTTAGCTCCAGAATATACTACACATATTAGAATTGGGATGAGAGTTGAGGCGCCTTTTGGAAGAAAAAAATTAATAGGTATAATCAGTGAAATAAATAATATAGATATAGCCAATTACAACAAATATAAGTTAAAGACCATATATTCTGTTCTGGATACTAAAGCTATTATAACAAAAGATCTCATGAAAATATGTAAATGGGCATCTAATTATTATCAACATCCTCTCGGACAAGTTTACTTCAGTTGTATACCTAGCAAACTCAAGAAGAATAATGTAGTAAATGTAAAAAATAATAAAAGTTTTTTTTATGAAACTACGGATAAGAAAAAAGATGACTATTTTAGTAATAAATCTGCACAAAAAAGAATATATGAATTTATAAAAGAAAAAACGAGAGTAAAGTCAAAAGAAATAAAACAGTCTAATTCATTGAAGCTGTTATTAGATAATGGCTTTGTTAAGAAGAATTACTCTTTTTGTCCGACAAATGCTTCTCGAGCAGTAAATTTAAATCATGAGCAAACTAAAGCATACCAGGATATAGTCCAAAAAATTAATATGTTTTCTCCAAGCCTGATTGAAGGAGTAACAGGTAGTGGAAAGACAGAGTTATACATTAAAGTTATAAAAAAAATATTATTGTCGGAAGGCCAGGCATTGGTAATTGTTCCAGAAATAAACCTAATTCCACAGATGGTTAAAAGGTTCATAAATTATCTAGATTGTAATATTTCAGAATACCATTCATCAATCTCAGAAAATAATAAATATAATATTTGGAAAGAAAGCGCAGATGGAATTATAGATGTAGTTATTGGAACAAGGTCAGCAGTTTTCTTACCTTTTAAAGATCTCAAAATAATTATAATTGATGAAGAACATGATGGGTCGCTTAAACAATCAGAAAAATTTAGATATCATGCTAGAGATTTGTCACTGGTGAGATCAAAAAACTTAAATATTCCAATATTGATGGGAAGCGCCACTCCCTCTTTTGAAAGTTTACATAATTGTGAGATAGGGAAGTATAATCATATTGTTCTTAAGAAAAGATTCTTTAATACAAAACTACCTACTGTAAAAGTAGTTGATGTTAACAAAGATACTATGACTGATGGTTTTTCATCTGAGTTAGTTAGATCTATTAGGAATGAATTATGTTCAAATAAACAAGTTTTATTATTTGTTGGGAGAAGAGGCTATAGTCATGCCCTATTGTGCAAGATATGTGGCTGGACCTCTAAATGCTACAAATGTGATACTTATATGACATTTCATAAAAATGAAAATATTTTATGGTGTCATCACTGTGGTTATAAGAAAAAGATCAATATAGACGAAATATGCTCATGCAAAGATAAAAATGCAATAGTGCCGTTAGGAACTGGAACAGAAAGAGTGGAGACAAAATGTAAGGAACTTTTCCCGCAAGCTAAAGTAATGAGAGTTGACAGTGACACTATAAATAATATTACAAAGTTAAGAGGTTTTATAAAAAAAACTCAATCTAATGAAATTGATATACTTGTAGGAACTCAAATGTTAACAAAAGGACATGATTTTCCTGAGTTAAATCTCGTTGGTATAATTGATATTGACGCTGGTCTTTACAGTCTAGATTTCAGAGGAATAGAGAAAATCGGACAAATGATAATTCAAGTTGCTGGCAGATCAGGAAGACATAATAGTCAAGGCAAGCTCATCATACAAACTAGGAAGCCAGATAATATTTTAATGAATGAGCTATTAAATAATGGCTATAACAAATTTTATAAAAAAGCCATGCTAGAAAGAAATCAGTCCTTATTCCCCCCTTACTCATACTTATCATTATTTCGCGTATCTAGTTTGAATAAAAATGAGGGTTTGTCTTTCCTTATGAAAGTTAAAAATAACTTTTCAGGAACTATAGTGAACCTGCTAGGACCGGCTCCTGCTCCAATTTTAAAAAAAAATAATAGGTATTATTATCAACTACTTGTAAATGCTAGAACCAGAAAATCACTTTTACAGAAATCTTCTGAGATAAGAGAGTATATAATCAAGCAAAAAAAGAGTAATATTAGATGGTCAATAGATATAGACCCTGTCGACTTATATTAAAAGAAAAAGGTTTGAGTTTTGAAAAAGATAATAAAAGATATACTAATAAATGCTATTAATCATACTTACCCAAATAGTGAATTTATTGGGTTAATAGAAGTTCAAAATGTAACTGCTAAAAATGTTGAAGCTGATTTTTTTTCTAATATATCAATGAAGTTAGCGAAACAATTAAAAGAAAATCCGATGCATATTGCTCAAGAAATTACAAAAAATATTTCAAAAATAGATGATATTCAAGTTGATATTGTAAAGCCTGGATACATAAATTTTATCGTACATGACAAAGAAAAGAATAATGTAATTTCTATTATTAATAATAGCAATGATCTTCTTGGTCATTGTAAAACTGATGACAAGCTCAAAATTAATGTGGAATTTGTGTCCGCTAATCCTACAGGGCCACTACATGTGGGGCATGGCAGAGGCGTCATATATGGTAATATAATCGCTAAGTTTTTAAAAATACAAGGACATAATGTTACGAAGGAGTATTATGTAAATGACCACGGTAACCAAATACGAAAACTTTGTTTAAGTGTGTTCTCTCATATTGATGAGTTATATGCTAAAAGTGAAGATGATCTTTATCAAGGTGAATATACAAAAGAAATCGCAGTCTTAATAAAAAAAAATAATATTGAGCTTCCTGTTATACCCAAAACCTCAGATCATTTAATAGATATACCTGAGGATACTAGGAACTTCATTGTTAAAAACATGGTTGATAGAATCAAAACGCAACTTAATAATTTAAACATAAAGTTCGATAATTGGTTTTATGAAACATCTCTTTTTGATGAAAAAAGTAAATATAAACCTGATCATCTTATTCAAAAATTAGAAAAATCAGGCAATCTCCATAATGATGGGACAAACGCAATAATGCTCAAAGCTGAAGAGCCTAGAGTGCTGGTTAAATCTGATGGAACATATACATACTTTGCGACAGACCTGGCATATCATCATTTAAAAATGGAGGAATATGATGTTGTTATAGATGTATGGGGCGCAGATCATCATGGGTATATCCCTAGGATGGAAGCAGGCCTCATAGCACTTGGGCATAAAACTGACAAATTAGATATTCATTTAATACAATTTGCGAATTTATATAGAGATGGAGAAAAAATATCTATGTCTACAAGAAAAGGTGAATATGTTGAACTAAATGAACTTGGTGATGAAATAGGAAATGATGCTATAAATTTCTTTTATTTAACTAAAAATAAAGATCAGCATCTAGATTTTGACTTAAATGTCGCTATTAATCAGAATAAGAATAATCCAGTTTTTTACATTCAATATGCCCATGCAAGAATAGAAAAAATATTGACAGAAGTAGGGAGGTATCAAGATAAGGAGTATGACCTACAAAGTTTAGATAACAAACTTGAAAAAGATTTAATATCTACTCTTATGAATTTCAATGAAGTTGCAACTAAAACAATAATGAAGCTTCAACCTCATCTAATGACACATTTTTTGCTAAAATTAGCGCAAGACTTCCATAGTTACTATGCAAATATAAAAATATTAAATCAGGATGAAATTGATTATAGTAAAATTCACCTAATAGCTGCTGTACAGAAAGTAATCAAGTGTGGGCTAGACTTATTAAACATAAACTCACCAAAGGTTATGTGATGAAACAAAATAAAATTGCTATTATCTATGATTTTGATGGGACGTTGACGCCTAAGTCAATGCAAGAATATACTTTATTGCCTAAACTAGGGATTAATTCCCAAAGCTTCTGGAAAAATATAGTCAAAGAAGCCAAAGAAACTGGAGGCGAATCGATGATGATCTATATGAGACAACTTTTAGATCATGCTAAAAATAAAAATATAAGGATATCAAAAGATGAATTCTTCAAAATGGGTAAAGATATCCAATATTACGACGGAGTAATTGAATGGTTTAAAAATATTGATAGATATGTGAAAAAAATTTCATGTGGAGAGGTTGAAATATATCATTATATAATTTCAGCAGGTCATATAGAAATACTTGAGGGCATATCTATCAAGAAATACATCAAGAAAATATTTGCATCTGAATATTTTTATAATGATGAACAACATGCAGTATTCCCAAAAATTGTAGTTACAGATACAACAAAAACCCAATATTTATTTAGAATTAACAAAGGTAAGGAGCACCTCTCGGATAATATCAATAGTCATATGTCTGAGAATAAACGCCCGATACCATTTGATAATATGATTTATGTTGGCGATGGGCTTACAGATGTGCCAAGTATGGCGTTGATTAAAAAAGAAGGTGGTCATTCTATAGCTGTTTACCAAAAAAAACTAAAGGCACAGGTTAAAATATGTGAGCAGTTATTTAAAGCAAATAGAGTTGATTTTATATCTGAAGCAGATTTTAGAAAAGGTTCTAACTTATACAAAAGAACTTGCTTATTGCTTGACTATGTAATTGCAAAGATAAGATATACAATGGAACTTGATAGGAAATAATTTAAATTTCGTCGATTAAAACTAAGTCAGATTTTCTATCTAAGAATTTATATTGAAGTTTTGTTATGCTAAATGATTCCTTTAGAGATGAGATCACAATATCTAAATCAAAGAGTTTGCAGCTGTAGACATCAAGTTGAAATAAACCAGGCTCCTGCTCATCCCATATGTGTAAAACAATGTGACTCGTTTCGATTAAGGCCATGCAAGTAATACCTCTATTCCCCTCTTGATCAATATAAGAGATATGAGGGCCTTGCATTAATTTCATGTCAATCTTAGCTATAAGATCATTCATCCATGTTAAAACGTAACCCAGCTCATCCTTTGATGGACAGTTGTCCACCTCAGCTCTAACAAGGAGGTGTTTATGTTCTAGAATCATAATAATTACTAATATTTAAAAAAATTTGTTATAAGAGTATAATCTTATAAATTTTAATATAAAAGAGGTATATTATTAAAATGTATGCATCAGAGTTTAACAGAGAAACTGGAACTACATTTTCAATAAAATGTAAAAAGTTAATATATAAAACCAAATCGAATTTTCAGAACATAGAGGTATATCAGTCTGAACAGTATGGGAATGTAATGATGCTGGATAATTGTTTTATGCTCACCGCTAAAGGCAATGACCAATACCATGATAAATGCATATCTCTAGCAACCACCGATAAAAAAGGGGCAAATGTTTTAATTATAGGAGGAGGTGACTTTGGATTAGTTAAGAGTCTTTTTAAAAAAATAGATATAAAAAAGTTATATATTGTAGAAATTGATGAGAAAGTTATTGATGTCAGTATGGAGTTTTTTCCGGATTTTTTTAAATTGTCTAAAAAAGCAAAAGAAAAAATTACTATAACTATAGATGATGGTTATGATTGGGTAAAAAATAATAAAATAGCATTTGATATTATTATTATAGACTGCACAGACCCAAATCCTATTGCTAAAAAATTATACTCAAAAAGATTCTACCAACACATCTATAAGTCACTTAATAAAAAAGGAATATTAATACAGCAAAGTGGCTCTCCATACTTAAATAAGAAAGATATTATAAATCCTACTATTAGTAAATTATCTACTATAGGGTTTACTAAAATTACACTAAATACCTTTGGTATGCCGATATATCCATTAGGTACATGGTCATTTATTAAATGTAAAAAGGCGCGATAAATTATCGCGCCTTTCAATATGAGATTAGTTATTTTTTTGGGTATACAGATGGAGCAGAATCAAATTGTTTGCTAAATTCTGGATATGCTTCTAAACCACATTCAGAAATATCTACACCTTCTTCTTCTTCTTGTTCTGTAACTCTTAATCCATATATGCTATGGATAATTTTCCAGATGATGAAACTTGTGATAAAAGTCCATAAGAAAATCACAATTATTCCATATAACTGAGCACCTAAGCTTCCACCAGTTAAAGTAACTGCTAACAAGCCCCATATACCTGCAGTTCCATGAGCTGAAATCGCACCCACTGGATCATCAATATTCAATTTATCTAGAGTGATGATAGAGAATACAACTATCAGTCCGCCGATAAATCCAATTATAAGAGCTAAGCCAGGTGTAGGCGCCAGTGGCTCGGCAGTTATAGACACTAATCCAGCAATAGCGCCATTAAGAGCCATTGTTAAATCAGACTTACCAAACATCATTTTTGATAGAATTAATGCACCCATAACGCCACCAGCAGCGGCTAAATTTGTATTTACAAATATTAAAGAGACTGCATTAGCTTCAACAACATTTGAAACGATTAATTCAGAACCACCATTAAAACCAAACCAGCCAAGCCACAAGATGAAAGTACCAAGTGTTGCTAATGGTAAATTAGCTCCAGGCATTGCTTGAGGTTTACCGTCTTTATATTTTCCTTTTCTAGATCCTAATACAATTACACCTGCTAGAGCAGCTGCAGCGCCGCAAAGATGTACTACACCAGAACCTGCAAAATCTGAAAAACCAGCAGCATCTAAGAAACCACCGCCCCATTTCCAATATCCTTGAACTGGGTATATTATGCTTGTCATAAATACACAGAAAAGAAGAAAAGGCCATAATTTCATACGTTCAGCTACAGCACCAGAGATTATTGAACATGCGGTAGCTACAAATACAACCTGAAAAAAATGATCAGACATACCTGAATAATATACATCACCACCGCTACCAACAACCGCTTCAACTGTATTGTCAGTGCCTAGAAAAAATGAGAGATCCGGTATGATGCCAGATCCTCCGCCAGGATACATAAGATTGTATCCTACCACCATATACATTATGCAAGAGATGGAATATAGAGAGATATTTTTTGTTAATATCTCAGCAGTATTTTTAGCTCTTACAAGACCAGCTTCAAGCATTGTGAAACCAGCCGCCATCCACATGACAAATGCGCCCATTACTAGAAAGTAAAGTGTGTCTAACGCATATGCCAACTCTATGAGTTGTGTT
>JAURQW010000024.1 GCA_030835925.1 Gammaproteobacteria bacterium
AATCGAAGGTAAATGGGCTATTCATCCATCACAAATTGAATATGCTAATGATGTTTTTTCTCCTCCTGCAAAAGAAGTTGAAAAAGCACATAGAATCATTGAGGAACTAAAAAAAGCTGCGGCTGAAGGTAAAGGCGCCGCTCAACTAGATGGGAGAATGATAGATGCAGCTTCAGAGAAAATGGCTGAAAATATCATAAATATAAATAACTTAATAGAATCAAAAAAATAATGAATATACACGAATATCAAGCAAAAGAAATACTAACTAAATATGGAGTAGCTACACCAAAAGGAGGCATTGCATATAGTCCAGAGAATGCTAAAGACATGGCAACAGAATTAGGTGGTGACATGTGGGTAGTTAAAGCTCAGATCCATTCTGGCGCTAGAGGTAAAGCTGGTGGAATTATAGTATGCAAGAGTCATCAAGAGGTGTCTGATGCTGCTAACACGTTATTAGGAAAAACTTTGGTCACTAATCAAACAGGCCCCGATGGCTTAACAGTTTCAAGAATTTATGTTGAGGAAGCGTCTGATATTAAAAAAGAATATTATTTAGGACTAGTCTTTGACAGAAGCACTGAGAGTATTATGGTTGTCGCCTCATCCGAAGGTGGTATGAGTATAGAAGAAATAGCGAAAGAGAAGCCAGAATCAATCATAAGAGCAAAAGTTGAGGCTGCTGTCGGTATGCAAAGTTTTCAAGCAAGAGAAATAGCATTTGCACTAGGTTTAGAGGCTAAAGCAATATCTAGATGCGCAAAAGCAATCATGGGTTGCTATGAGGCATTCAGTCGTTCTGATGCAACGATGGTAGAAATTAATCCTCTAATTCTAACTGGGGATGATCATATTCTTGCGCTGGATTGTAAAATGTCATTTGATGATAATGCGTTATACAGAATTCCTGACATTGCTGAACTGCGAGACAAGACACAAGAGGACTCAAAAGAGACATATGCTCATGATAGAGGATTAAATTACATCGCCCTAGATGGTGATATTGGAAATATTATTAATGGTGCTGGATTAGCTATGGCGTCTATGGATATGATTCAATTAGCAGGCGGACAACCAGCTAACTTTTTAGATGTTGGTGGTGGTGCTACGCCTGAGAAGTTTGTTAAGGCATTCAAACTCATATCTGGCGACCCAAAAGTCAAAGTTATATTAATTAATATCTTTGCTGGAATAAATAGATGTGATTGGGTAGCTCAAGGTATTGTTGATGCCTTAGATCAAATAACAATAGAGCAACCTTTGGTTATAAGACTAGCTGGAACTAATGTTGATGAAGGCATGAAAATCCTAAAGGATAGCAAGATAGATTATATTGAGGCTTCAACACTTGAAGAAGCAGCTAACAAAGCTGTTGAGGCGTTAAAAGACTTGGAGAAGAAATAATAATGGCTATATTAATTACTAAGGAATCAAAAATCATTGTTCAAGGTTTCACTGGAAAAATTGGAACATTTCATGCTGAAGAAATGATGGAATATGGAACTAATGTCGTAGGTGGTGTTACACCAGGTAAGGGCGGCCAAGAGCATTTAGGTAGACCAGTTTTTAATACTGTAAAAGAAGCTGTTAAAGAAACTGGAGCTGATGCAAGTATTCTTTTTGTACCTCCTGCTTTTGCAGCAGATTCTGCTATGGAAGCAGCTGATGCAGGAATTAAAACTCTAGTTGCTATCACGGATGGTATACCTGCGCACGATATGATAAAAGTTAAGCGCTATATGAGACGTTATAAAAGTGATGATAGAATGACAATGGTTGGCCCAAATTGCGCAGGTGTTATTAGTCCTGGTAAATGTATGTTGGGTATTATGCCTGGTCATATATATAAAGAAGGCAATGTAGGAGTTATAGGTAGATCCGGAACATTAGGCTATGAAGCCGCACAACAAATGAAAAATTTAGGAATAGGAATTTCAACAAGTGTGGGTATTGGCGGAGATCCAATAAATGGAAGCTCATTCAAAGATCATCTTGCGAAATTTGAACAAGATGATGAGACCAAGGTTATTCTAATGATCGGTGAAATTGGCGGACCACAAGAAGCCGAAGCAGCTGAATATGCAAAAGAAAATGTGTCAAAACCAGTTATTGCTTATATCGCTGGTCTCACAGCACCTAAAGGCAAAAGGATGGGTCATGCTGGGGCGATAGTAAGCTCAAAAGGCGAGTCAGCAGCTGATAAAGTAGAAATACTTCAAGCAGCTGGTATAACTATTGCAAAAAATCCATCAGTGATTGGTGATACAGTAGAATCAGTATTAAAATCTTTATAATGATCGATGAATAATCAAGGTCTTATTGACATAGGAGCTAATCTCACGCACTCCGAACTATATGACCAACTTGATTTAGTTGTAGATAATATTGTTTCTTCTGACACAGGATCTGTAATAATCACTTCCTCTAATCTAAATGATACTGTTATAGCATTAGATATAATTTCTAAGTATCCAGATATATTTTATACTACGGTAGGTTATCATCCTCATAATGCAAAAGATTTTAAATATGAAGATATGGATAAAATCAGTCAGTATTATAAAAATGATAGAGTCATTGCTATTGGTGAATGCGGTCTAGATTATTATAGGGAGTATTCTACAACTAAACAGCAAACTTTATGTTTTGAAAACCATTTGATATTAGCAAAAGAGAATAAAGCCCCAGTATTTCTACATGAACGAAAAGCTCACAAAGACTTTATTTCTATGTTAAAAAAATATAATGATGACATCGATAAAAAAGTTGTACATTGTTTCACGGGGGATAAGGCTGAATTGATGGCTTATCTTGATATGGGTTGTTATATAGGAATTACTGGTTGGATAAGCGATTTAAGAAGAGGCAAGCATCTACATGATCTAATAAAATATATTCCTCAGAATAAATTAATGATTGAAACTGATTCTCCTTATTTAACTCCTAAAAATTTACCATTCAAACATAACGGCATCAATCAGCCTTCATATCTTAATTTTATTGCAGAAACGATTGCAGAGTGCTTAAATAAAGATATAGATTATGTTAAACAAATATCAATTAGGAATACCAAAGAATTCTTTTCAATATGAATGATAAAAAAATATCAAAACTAGTTCTACCTGATAATAAGTCAAAATTATTATTGCATTCTTGCTGCGCCCCTTGTTCAGGAGATATTATGAAAAGGCTATTAGATTCTGATATCGATTATACTGTTTTTTTTTATAATCCAAATATTCATCCACATGAAGAGTATATGCTGAGAAAAGAAGAGAATATGTCTTTTGCAAAAAAATATAAAATTCCATTTATTGATGCTGATTACAACCCTAGGGCTTGGTTTGAAATTACAAAAGGCATGGAGCATGAACCTGAAAGAGGCAAAAGATGTTCAACATGCTTCGACATGAGATTTATAAAAACTTCAGAATACGCTTATAATAATGGATTTGATATTATTTCAAGTACACTAGGAATATCAAGATGGAAGGATATGAATCAAATAAATATTTCAGGAAAATATGCTGCATCAAAGTTTAAAGGTTTGAGTTATTGGGATTTTAACTGGAGAAAGGAAAATGGATCTCATCGAATGATTGAGGTTTCAAAAGATGAAGGGTTCTATATGCAAGAGTATTGCGGTTGTGTTTACTCACTAAGAGATACCAATAAATGGAGAACAATAAACTTGAAACCAAAAATAAAAATTGGCTTAAGTTACTACTCTCATTCAGACAAAGACACCAGTAATAATTAGAAACCCAATTATACACAGCCATGCTAATAACGATCTTGATATCATTGATTGAGCATATATTATTTTACCTAGATTAATATCTTCATTTACATTTCCATCTTTAATTTTTTCAAAGGAAGCAAAACCAACTGAGTTAATTAGGTTTATATTCATATTATGTATATCTTTTTCATTTTTTGTAACTTTCCATTGACTTAAACACTGTTCAAAGTTTGCAACTACAGCAAATGTAAAAGCGGAAACTCTGACTGGTATGTATTCAATGATTGATGTTAGAAGTCTTAAGACTTTTTTAGACTTTTGATCAACTTTTATATGTTCACTATATATAAAGTTGTCTATTATAATATATGCTAGAGCGCCTGCTGGACCAAGAAGTAAAAAAGTAAAAATTACTGAAAATATATTTCTCATTGAATTATAAAATATATTATTGATTATAGAATCTAGCTGATCATTTTTACCTGCATGCAGTATATATTTAAATCTATTAGAGCTATCCAGGTCGACCTTTGATTCTATTGCAAACTTTAAATGTTCTAATTTAAGATTAAACTCATTTGGTTTTAAGCAATATACTAAAAGAGCAAGACCTAGAAGAAAAGAAAAAAGAGGATGTATTAAATTATATAATAGATAATCTAAAACGCTAAAAATTAAAAATACAACTATTGGAAAGGATAAATATACATAAGATTTTTCTAATTCATAGTCTTTTAGATAATTTTTAAATTTTAAGAAACTTGTATCAATAACAGCAGTATCTTTCATGTTTGAAATAGGGTCATAAACATATTCAAGTACTAGTGCAAAAAATATTAAGAATGCAGTTACCATAGTCTATACCTTTATCCTATTCCATTCAAAGAATGGGCCAGGGTCATTTTTTCTATCCGGTGAAACTTCATTATGACCTATTATGTTCTCATCTACAATTTTAGGATAGTAATCTTTTAATGATTTGATAATCTCATTTAATCTTTCGTATTGAGTGTCTGTAAAATTACTTTTATCAGTACCTTCTAGTTCTATGCCAATCGAATAATCATTACAATTCTCTTTCTCTTTATGTTTAGAGACGCCTGCATGCCAAGCACGTAGATTAAAAGGAACAAATTGTATAATTTCCCCATCTCTTTTAATCAATAAATGTGATGACACCTTGACATCCTTTAATGATTCGAATGATGGATCCTGATTTATATCAAGATTATTCATAAATAAGTCAACAATATTTTGATTGTCATATGAGCCCGCAGGCAGACTAATACAATGTATAATAATAGTATCAATTATGGTATTATTTGGTCTATTATTACAATTCTCTGAATTATAATGTGTAATATCATCAAATAAACCCGAATTATTATTAATTTTAAGCATTTTTTATGTAAGAACTTATCATTCGCTGATATTATGTTAACTAATTCTAATTATGCCAAATTTTTTAATTAATACAGACATAAAATTACAAAATATTATTGATGAGCTGGAAAAATCATCTATTATTGGTTTAGATACTGAGTTCATCAGAGAATCAACCTATTTCCCACAATTGGCTCTTTTGCAGCTAAGTGATAGTGATAATACCTATTGTATAGATATATTAGCTATCAATAATAAAATACCCATTTCAAATTTGTTACTCAACAATAGCATTAAAAAAATAATACATGCATCTAAACAAGATCTTGAAGTCCTGAACCACTATTATAACTGTTACCCTCGAAATATTTTTGACACACAAATTGCATATAATTTGTTAACGTCTGATGTAAGTATAAGTTATTCCAATTTAGTAAAAAAATATTTAGGTGTAGAGTTAAAAGAAGGATCATGGAGAACAGATTGGTTAAAGAGACCTATCTCTGATGCAAAAATAGAATACGCTGCTAATGATGTTAAGTATCTAATAGATTTATATGAAATATTATACAAAAAATTATTAGAAGCTGATCGATATGATTGGTTCAATGAAGAACAGGAATTAGAACTTAAAAAATCTAATATAGTTACTGAGCCAAGATTTTCTTGGGAAAAAATTAACTTACCATCAAATCTTACAATCACACAGTTAAATTATTTACAAAAACTATCATACTGGAGAGAGGATAAAGCAATTACCAATGATATCCCCAAAAGATGGATATTTAGTGATAGTGAATTGATAAAAATAGTCACAGCTCGCCCTAATAGATTATCTTATGTATTGGATAATCTGAAACATACATTAAATGATGAAGATTTGGGGCTTATTAAGTCGATGCTAAGTGAAAAATATATAAAACCTCAGAGTGTTAATAAAGATATTGATGGAAGTTTATATAATGCAAGAATTGTCAAGTGTCATAAAGTTCTCGAGGAAGTTTCCGAAAAATATAATATTGCTCCTACATTGATAGCCAACAAGCGAGATATTGATGCTTTCGCAAGAAAAAAAGATTATGTGAAGTTTTTGCATGGTTGGAGATTTAAAATTTTTGGTAAGTTGGTACAATAGGTGATGCGTAAATACTCTTCACAAATAGTAGATGGTAAAGATAGATCACCTAGCAGATCAATGCTTCGTGCTGTAGGGTTTAAAGACAAAGATTTTAAGCTGCCTCAAATTGGAGTTGCATCTACCTGGAGTATGGTCACTCCATGTAATATGCATATAGATGAGCTGGCTAAAATATCTGCTGGATCAGTTGATAAAAATGGCGGGAAATCAATCATTTTTAACACAATAACGATTTCTGATGGAATATCAATGGGAACCGAAGGAATGAAGTATTCTTTGGTATCTCGTGAAGTAATAGCTGATTCTATAGAGACAGTTGTAGGTTGTGAAGGCTTGGATGGATTGATTGCAATAGGTGGATGCGATAAAAATATGCCGGCTTGTATTATGGCTATGGCAAGACTCAATAGACCTTCAATTTTTATATATGGGGGGACTATTTTACCAGGTATTCACAAATCTAAAAAAATAGATATTGTCTCGGTGTTTGAAGCAGTTGGTAAAAATGCCAATAAAGAAATTTCTAACAATGAGTTGTTAGAAATCGAAAAAAAAGCAATACCTGGGCCTGGGTCCTGTGGTGGAATGTATACTGCAAATACAATGGCTTGGGCGATTGAAGCATTAGGAATGAGTTTGACAAATAGTTCAGCTCAAGTAGCGATATCTTCTTCGAAGAAAATTGACTGTAAAGATTCTGCTAGAGCATTAATGAAATGCGTAAAAAGAAATATTGTGCCTAGAGATATAATAACAAAAAAATCAATCGAGAATGCTATAACTGTTGTTATGGCGTTAGGTGGTTCTACTAATGCAGTTTTACACATACTTGCTATAGCTAGTTCTGCTGGTCTGAAACTTACTCTCAAAGATTTTGATAGAATAGGTAGCAGAACGCCTGTTTTAGCTGATCTAAAACCTAGTGGAAAATATTCAATGTCAGAATTAGTGAAAATTGGTGGAGTTGCTCCACTCATGAAGTTGCTTCTAGAAAAAAAATTATTACATGGTGATTGTATGACGGTAACAGGTAAAACAATTAGCAAGAATCTGAAGTCGATCAAACATTATGATAAACGACAGAAAATAATCATGCCTTATGATGAGCCAATTAAAAAAAATGGTCATTTAATTATACTAAAAGGTAATCTCGCGCCACAGGGATCTGTGGCAAAAATATCTGGCAAAGAAGGAAATAAATTCATTGGTTCTGCAAAAGTATATGATTCTGAGGAGAGAGCTTTAAAAGATATTTTGAATGATAAAATTAAAAAGGGCACAGTAATTGTTATTAGATATGAAGGACCAGTTGGTGGCCCTGGTATGCGAGAAATGCTTTCACCAACATCAGCTGTCATGGGTAAGGGTCTAGGAAAAGATGTTGCACTCATAACAGATGGAAGATTTTCAGGTGGTAGCCATGGTTTTGTAGTTGGTCATATTTCACCCGAGGCATATATTGGTGGACCTCTGGCAATAGTCAAAAATGGAGATAAGATAGAAATAAATTCAATAACAAAGAAGTTAATACTTAATATATCACCAGCTGAATATAAGAAAAGGATGTCTGTCTGGAAACAACCAAAACTTAAAAGAAAATCTGGGGTTTTATCTAAGTATGCCAAATTAGTCAGTCAAGCTGATCAAGGAGCTATAACAGTAGACTAGATTATTTTAATTCTTCAATTTCGGATTTAAAAAGCCTGTTAACAATTTCATTTAATTTTTCTAGTCTTTCGATTGCATTGCTAGTAGCTATTAATATATTTTTAGTATGTGAGTCTAACGGCAAGCACTCTGTCAATCTAAATCCAACCCAAGACGCATCAGAATATCTCTCAGTTTTAAAACTAATGAAGTTTTTTATTCCAGGGTAAATCTTTTTATAAAATCTAGATAAAATAATGTATTTTTGAGGTATCATATATTCTTTTTCATTAGCACTATGTTCTATGTCTCCGCATAATAAATTTTCACTATTAAGTTGTGAATTTATAACATGAACTTTATTTGAGCCTTCAACAGTTATTCCAAGAATCCCATCTTCTAGTTGATTCCAGTCAGTAATTTTTACATAACAACCATAATTGTAAATATCATCAATATATTTATCAGGACAATTATTTCTTACAAGAACAATACAAAAACCTGTGTCATTTTTAATGCAGTTTTTTACCATATCAATATATCTTCTCTCAAAAATCCTTAGAGGAAAGATGCCTCCCGGCAATACTATGCTTTTCAATGGGAACAGTGGTATATTTGTATTATTCATTAATGCCTTTTTTGAACTGTAATGATACTGAATTTATGCAGTACCTCTTACCTGTTGGTCTAGGGCCATCATCAAATACATGTCCTAAATGCGCTTCGCATTTAGCACATAAAACTTCAAATCTAATCATTGAATGAGATAGATCTTTTATGACTTTAATTGCGTCGTCAGATATTATCTCAAAAAAACTAGGCCATCCTGTCCCAGAATCAAATTTAGCAGATGATTTGAATAATTGATTATCACAACATTTACATACGTAAATGCCTTTTTCATCATTATAATATAAGTCACCACTAAAAGGTGCCTCAGTCCCTTTTTCTCTCATGACTTTATACTCAGCATCAGTAAGTGCTTTTTTCCACTCTGAGGATGATTTGATTATTTTTTTCATATATTGATTGAATCTCTAAGTAACTTAGTGCTCTTGTTACTCATTATTAAAATTATATCAATTTTGCTTTTATTGTCATTAATATATTTTAAAACCATTTCATAATTGTCATAAACTTTTATTTTCTTACTAGATAATGTCCATTTTGAGAGCTTCGATTTTATTAGTATTGCATGATTTGAGATCTCAAGTGCTCTTGGGAGATTTTCCCTATGTGCACCAGATATCATTGAATTTGATTTTATTTCACATATGGATAGTATTTTTTTATTCTTATAACTATCCTTAAGAGATTTAATAGAGCTTTCAATTTCAGTGGGGTGATGAGCAAAATCATCATATATTAATATTTTATCTTTTTTTCCAACTAATTCCATACGTCTTTTTACACCATTAAAGTTTTTAATTGCATTTATGCACTTTGATAATGGTATTTTGATTTCAATAGCTGCAAGAATTGCTAAAGAAATATTCTTGTAATTATGAAGTCCAATCAGGTTTGTTTGAATTAATGCTTTCTTATTATCTTTTATAAGCGCATACTTTTGATTATCTTTTTTAAGTAACCAATCAGATTTTGTATTATTTCTTTTTACCGTCAAGGATTTTTGTTTAGACCAGATTCCTTTTTTAATGAGTTTATTGATATTTTTATCATCTTGATTGAAAATTATTGTTCCATTACTTGGGATGATTCTTATTAAATGATGAAAGTTTTTAATTATTGAGTCTATATCATCAAAGATATCAGCATGATCAAATTCAATATTATTTATAATTAATATATTAGGTCGATAATGAATATATTTAGACCTCTTATCAAAGAATGATGTGTCATATTCATCTGCTTCTATGACAAAATATTTAGAGTTAGTTAGTTTTGCTGGAGCATTAAAATTTATTGGTTGACCGCCAATCAGGTAGCTCGGGTTTAGTTTGGCATATTTTAAAATCCACGCAACTAATGATGATGTTGTTGTCTTGCCATGCGTTCCTGATACTGCTATTACAAATTTATTAAATAAAACATTTTCATATAACCATTGTGGCCCAGAGATATATTTTAATTTTGACCTAAGTAGTTTTTCTATGATAGGCATTCCTCTTGACATAATATTACCCACAATGATCAAGTCAAAGCTTTTATCTAAAACATTAGTCTTATATCCTTCTACATATTTAATTCCAGAATTTTCCAGAACTGTTTTCATTGGGTCATATAAATTTTTATCTGAGCCGCTAACCTCATGACCTAATTGTTTTGCAATTATTGCAATCCCAGCCATAAAAGTGCCGCCGATGCCTAGTATATGTATTTTCATCCTGTCAACACTTGTATAAATACCATCATAAATATTACGCACACCATGCTATGAAGAAGAGAAAAACCAAGCCCTATCGTCATAGTTGTGTCAAATGCATTCTTGAAAATATGACCATTTACAAACCATGCATACAAAGAAATAATTAAAAAAATTATTAGAAGTGATTCATTGGTTGAGCCAGTCATCAATGTAACGATATTTGTGAATAATGCTACTAAAGCATGAACACCTAAGGTCGCATTACAAACTTGCAGATACCTAGATGAGTAGCTTGAAGTTTCATTATTTTTGTCTTTAATATTTAAGCAAACCTTTATAAATAACAATGTTACAAAAATATATATAAGCGCAAAGAAGATGTTTACCGTAATATCAATATTAGGGTCGACTGCCATCACCCCAATCAAGATATTCAGCAATATTATGATCTTCAATAGGTTGGAGCTCGCTGGTAAATCTTGCGGGCCATTCGAAAAATGAAGAATATTTAGAAATATCTTTAAATTAAATATCATAATAGTGTTATAATTACTTACTTCTTAACATATAAAGGATAACATATTGGATCAAAACTCTATAATCAAATCTTACAAGAGAGTTTCTAGTTTCTACGATATGACCTTCGGTCAGGTTTTTAGACCAGGACAGAAAGCGATCATAAAGAAAATGGATTGCATTGAGTCGGATAATGTTCTGGAGATTGGTATAGGAACTGGTTCGTCACTTCAATATTACCCAAAAGAGACCAAGGTTGTTGGGATTGATATTTCGCCTGATATGCTAGAAGTAGCAAAAAAAAGGATAGCCAAAGATAAAATCCATAATAAACATATTTTACTAATGAATGGAGAGAGACTCTCTTTTCCTGATAACACATTCGATAAAGTTGTTGGCATGTATGTAGTTTCTGTTACCCAGAACCCTCAAGTTTTAGTAGAAGAGATGAAAAGAGTTTGTAAGAATGATGGTGATATATACATAGTAAATCATTTCAGCACCGAACAAGATAATCTATTTGTGAAAATGTTTGAAAAAGGTTTAATGCCTATTAGTAAAATCTTAGGTTGGAAGCCATATTTCCCTTTTGACGAATTTAATGCGTATGCTAATCTTGATGTGCTCGAGATGAGCAAAGTGAACCTATTTAATTATTGGAATATTATTCACGCTTCCAATAATAAATAACTACTTTGCAGTTGCATCATCAATCATTTTTTTTAATTCACCAGATTCAAATAACTCTAGTGTAATATCACATCCACCAACTAATTCACCTTTAATATATAATTGTGGAAATGTGGGCCAATCTTTGAAGTTAGGTAAATCTTGCATGACTTCTTGATCTAAAATGACATTGCAGTATGCAAATTCTTTTTCACATTTCTTTAGAGCATCGACTGTCCTTGAAGAAAATCCACACATAGGCATATCTGGTGTGCCTTTCATATACAACATCACAGGGTTTTCTGAAACTTGTTTTTTTATTTTTTCAATAGCTGACATTTATTTCTCCTTAATTAATATATTTGTTAAAATTTAGGCTAAAACTAATTATTAGCCTAAATAATAAATAAATTACATTCCTAAGCCATTATGGCTGTAACCCATGAATAATAACATTGGTATACTCAGCAATGTATTGGTTCTTGATGCAAGCAGAGCCACTTTTTTTGCTTTGGCAATTTCATCTGCAGTTGCATCAACCATACCAAGTATTTTTTGTTGATTTGGCCATATTAGCACCCATACATTAAATAACATAATTGTTCCTAACCATGCACCTATGCCTATTCCTGCTGCTCCAGCTTGAAGTGTAAAAGCTGCATGTAGCATTCCATAATCCTGCAAGTACCATGCCCCTGTTACCCATGTAACAACTGCTCCCCATCGGAACCAGACTAACGCTAAAGGAGCCACATATTTACCTATAGCTGCAGGGCCGGGGTCTTTATCAGCTGTAGCTGCAGCCATTGCAGGAACCTGTACAAAATTAAAATAATATAGTAATCCTATCCACGTTATTCCTGAAAGATAGTGAAACCACCTTAAATAATGTTCAAAATCAACTAGTTTCCCACCTATTGCCAAAACTAGCACTGCACTTAATACAAAGCCAGAAATTATAGTACCTTTTATTGATAGTAACGGGTTCATATACACCTCAAAAATTTATTTTATATGGGTCTTATGATAAATGATGTAAAATATTTTATCTATCAGTAAGTTTAATAAATTATGTGCTTTTTAGGATAAATTATATATGTGTGGAATATGTGGAGAAATGCGGTTTGATGGCACTGAAATAAGTAATATTAGGTCAGATATCATGCTGGATGCAATATCTTCTCGAGGTCCTGATAATACTGGGTCGTATATAGATAAAAATATATTTCTTGGGCATAAACGGTTATCAGTTATAGATATTTCGTCAAATTCCGATCAACCAATGGAAGATGATGATTTAATCATTGTTTTTAACGGTGTAATTTTTAATTATAAAAAACTGAGAGACATCTTATCTAGGGAGGGATATGAATTTTTTTCAGATGGTGATACTGAGGTGATCTTGAAATGTTATAAGCACTATGGCGAGGATATGCTGAATCACTTAGATGGTGTTTTCTCTTTTGTTATATATGATAGAAATTCTAGAGAGTTTTTTTGTGCGAGGGATAGGCTTGGAATCAAACCCTTTTATTATACTTATACTAATGATGCTTTTGCATTTTCATCTAATACTACTGCTTTCATTGATGATAAAAAAAACTTACCTATAAATAAAAAAAGCTTACATCATCAATTTACTTTGCATTCTGTAGTGCCAGCTCCAGACACAATTCTTTCAAATATATTCAAATTAGATCCTGGGTCATTTGCTAGAGTCAGTCCTGATGGAAAAATAACCAAGACAAAGTACTATTCATTTAATCATATAAAATTAAATACCAAAAACAATGATACAGAGATAGTTGAAGAGACAGATAGATTGCTGCTTAAAGCTATAGAAAAAAGATTTTATACTGCTGATGTTGATGTAGGCGTATTGCTATCGGGCGGCCTTGATTCTAGTTTAATTGTTGCCATGGCTTCAAAACATAATCTTTCTGACATCAATACATTTTCCATAGGTTTTCCAAGCATTGGAAAAGAAGAGGGTAATGAATTTTATTATTCAGATAAGGTCTCGAAACAATTTAAAACAAACCATCATAAATATAATATTTCACAAGATGAGCTATTTGACTCCTTGGATGATGTAGTAAAAGCTATGCCAGAGCCTATGTTTAGCCAAGATTCCGCTGCCTTTTATTTATTAGCAAAAAAAGTATCTCTTAAGCAAAAAGTAGTCTTAAGTGGGCAAGGTGCGGATGAGCTTTTTGGCGGGTATTTTTGGTATAAAAAAATGGACCAGACGAAGGGCACTAGTGTAGAAAAATTCACACAACACTACTTTGATAGAGGACATGATGATTATTGTAAAATGATTAATAAATCATTTATTAATACAGATTATTCACTTTCTTTGGTTGAAAAATTATATGATGATCAACGTACTGATATTAGTTTTTTAGACAAAACACTTCGTATTGATTTATCTACATTGATAATTGATGATCCGGTTAAAAGAGTTGATAGTATGACTATGTCTCATGGGTTAGAAACAAGAGTTCCATTTTTGGATCGTGATCTAGTTGAGTTCGTATTATCAATACCATCATTAACTAAACTAAAAAATGATGGAAAGTATTATCTTAAAAAAATTGCCGAAAAATATCTTGATGATGAACTCATTTATAGAGATAAATTCTACTTTCCTGTACCACCACTTAAAATAATTCAAGGACAGTTTTATACTTATATTAAATCAATTCTGTTATCTAATTCTTGCAAGAGGAGAGGTTTGTATAATTATGAGTATATTGAAAAAATTCTTAGTAGCCCAAATTCTTATTTCACTAAGCTTAATGGAAATACGTTATGGCATTTAGGTTTACTAGAAAGATGGTTTCAATTAAATCATGATTAATAAAAAAACCCATCTCAATTGAGATGGGTTTTAGCTTCACATAAAATTAAAGTTAGAACTTATGAGTTATGCCAAGTCCATATGAACGAACAGCATTACCTGATCCTTCAATCCCTTTTCTTGTATAACCTATTGTAACGTCAGTAGACTTACTTAAGTTCATTTGATTAGAAATACTAACTACATCATAATCAGTTGTAGCAGCATCCATGTTACCTTCAGCAACAGCTATTTGAATCATGTTATGACCCATTGTGTAATGAAGACCCATAGTTGTAATGTCGCCTGCAGCATGATTTGAACCAGCTATTTCAACTTCTTCATCTGTATAGAAAACACCAAGGCCTGGCATTACTTTGTAAGAAGCAAATACTTTATCGTTACTTAGACCGCGGTTTGAGTCACCACTTTTATCGTGATTTCTAGCAAACCCAACTTCTAAACCAGGAAGCACCATATCAGCAACCCTTAAACCAACAGCATAGTCACTTTTTTGTACATTTGCATTGTTAGTTTGTTCACTCATACCTCTTAAGTATGCTACTTCTATTGGACCTACCATAGTGTGTATGCTTAGAGACGAATCCCATGTTCCAGCTTGACCAAAATCACCATCAGATGTTCCACCATGATTATTCAGTGCAATTGCAGTATCCACGTTCACGTCATAAAAACCCATAGTTCTATATGGTGATTCAAAAGAACCCATACCAATATAACCTAGAGCAGTTTGGAAACCTAAGTTACCAACATGTAAGTTAAAAGTTCTACAATCTTGTGCGTTAGAACAGTTTGTTCCATCACCTGTTGCAGTACCATCTGCTATATCAAATTTCCATTCTGCAACACCAACTAGTGACATTGAGCCTAAATTTTCTTTGAATTTGATACCTAATCTACTTTTTTGACCATTATCTCTTACAGAATCAACTGAATTAGCTGCCCCAGTAGCTGAATGATCATAACCGACATACAGACGCCCATAAAAGTGCACGCCGCTGCCTGATTTAGCTGCTGATGCAGAATTTGAAGAATTATCCATTCCCCCATGTCCGCCTGCTACAGCCATTGATGATGCAGCCATAAACATAGCTGCTGTATATAATTTATTCATTAAATCTCCCCGTTAATTATTATGTGTATGGGGGTATTTTGACATATTAGGCACTAAATTCAAGGTATTTGAACTAGAATAATGCAGATATTTGCTAAAAAAGTGCACAAATTGCACGAATAATTATAGATATCACAAACAGTATATTAGAATACTCTTTTATTCTATAATTGATCACATGAAAAGTTTTTTAATGAATACATATAACAGGAAGAAAGTCTCTTTTGTAAAAGGTGACGGTGTATATTTATGGGATGATCAAAATAATAAATATTTAGATGCATTATGTGGTCTGGCAGTTACTAGTTTAGGACATTCGCATCCAGATATTTCTGCTAAAATTCAGGAGCAGTCTCAAACATTAATTCATACCTCAAATGCTTTTATAATTAAGCAACAAGAAAAACTAGGGGAAAGACTTTGCAAGTTAACTGGTTTAGCAAATGCCTTCTTTTGTAATTCTGGTGCAGAAGCTGTAGAGGCAGCAATTAAGATTGCCAGAAAATATGGAAATGACCAGCATATAGAAAATCCTAAAATAATTGTTATGGAAAATAGTTTTCATGGCAGAACTTTAGCAGCACTCTCTGCAACAGATGGTGACAAGGCACATAAAGGTTTTTATCCTCTCATAGATGGCCTATTGAGAGTTCCGTATAATAATATCCACGAAATTGAAAAAATTTCCAAACAAAATAATGACATTGTCGCTGTATTGCTTGAACCAATACAGGGAGAAGGAGGCATAAAAATTCCAGATGATGATTACCTGCCTAAGTTGAGATCACTTTGCGATGCGAATAGCTGGTTACTCATGATTGATGAAGTTCAGTCTGGGTTTTGTAGAACAGGAAAGTGGTTTGGTTATCAGCATAGTGAAATTATGCCAGATGTAGTGACAGTTGCTAAAGCTCTTGGCAATGGTATTCCCATTGGCGCATGCCTAACTAACAAAGAATCTTCAACTGTGCTAACGCCAGGCAGCCATGGTTCTACATTTGGTGGAAACTTTTTATCTACTTCAGTGGGACTTCAGGTGCTTGATATAATGAGAGAGAAGAACTTATCTAGAAATGCTAGATTAATGGGTTTATATATTGAAAAAGAATTAAAAGAAAAGCTTGCTAAATATAGTATAGTTAAAGATATTAGATGTAGAGGACTCATGATTGGAATTGAGCTTAAATTAAAATGTTTAGGGCTCGTAGAAGAAGCGTTAAAGAATAGGTTAGTCATAAATGTCACAAAAGAAAATACCATAAGGATGCTACCGCCTCTAATAATCAATAAACCAGAAGTAGATATAATCGTAAATGTCATATGTAAAATAATAAGTGAGATTAAATATGAATAAAGTAAGACACTTTAGGTCGTTATTAGATATCAATAAAAAAGAATTTATAAGAATAATCGAGAGATCTATTGAGTTAAAAAAAGAGACTGCTAAGGGTGTTATTAATAATTCATTATCTGGTAAAACCATGGCAATGATTTTCAAAAAAAATTCCACTAGAACTAGGGTTGCTTTCGAGACTGCTATGACAACAATGGGTGGGCATGCCATATTCTTATCATCTGACTCCACTCAACTAAGTCGCGGAGAAGAGCTTTCTGATACTGCAAAAGTTCTCTCAGGAATGGTGGATATAATTATGGTTAGAACTCATGATCACAATGAAGTTGAAGAGCTTGCTTCAAACTCAACAGTTCCTGTAATAAATGGATTAACTGAAAAATTCCATCCATGCCAGCTTTTAGCAGATATGCAAACTTACTATGAGGAGAAAGGTTCTATCGAGGGCAAGAAAGTTGCTTGGATTGGTGATGGTTGTAATATGTGTAACTCATATATTAATGCAGCCAAAATATTAGACTTCAATTTAAACATCGCTACTCCTTCTGGCTTTGAGCCAGATCAGTCAACATTGAATTTAGCCAACGACAATGTTGAGCTTTGTGATTTGCCTGGTAAGGCGGTAGAGGATTGTGACCTAGTAACAACAGATGTTTGGTCGAGTATGGGTGACGAGGGAGATGCAGAAAAAAGAAAAGCATTATTCAAAGGATATCAAATAAATAAACACTTGTTTGAAAAAAGTAAAAATGACTCTATATTTTTGCACTGTCTACCTGCACATAGAGGTGAAGAAGTTGAGTCAGATGTTATTGATGGGCTAAGAAGCAAGGTCTGGCAACAAGCACACAATAGGTTATATACTAGTAAGGCTTTAATAGAATTTTTACTCAAAGAATCAAAAGACTAAATACAATTTAATTTTTCTATTAGTTTCATTTTCTCCTTATTCGAGTCACAATTTATAATCTTCTTGCTAATTTTTGTTAGCATAGTTATATCTGAATTAATAATAATGTTTTTAATTTCCGGTATAGCGCTCGGATGCATGCTAAACGATCTTAAGCCCAAACCAAGTAATAGTTTTGTGTAATTTGGATCACCAGCCATTTCACCACACAATGAAACTGGTATTTTATTTTTAGTACCTGCATTAATAATATTTTTTAAGAGTGATAAAACTGCAGAGTTAATTGGGTCATATAAATAATTTACTTCATCATCAACTCTATCTATGGCTAAAGTATACTGAACTAAGTCATTAGTGCCTATTGAAAAAAAGTCTACATGTTTTGCGAACTTATTTGCTAGAACTGCGCATGATGGTATTTCAACCATTATCCCTACATGAATATCTTCATCAAATTTTTTCCTCTCTTTAACCAACGATCTTTTAGCAGCAAGTATTAATTCTTTAGCCTTATGAATTTCTGATATTGTAGTTATCATAGGTAACATAATTTTAACATTTCCTAAATTGCTAACTCTTAAAATAGCCTTGATTTGATTAATAAAGATATTATTATAATTTAGGCTATATCTTATACCTCTTAACCCTAAAGCAGGGTTTCTAACTATAGATCCAGTTTTAATATTTTCTGGCACTTCTTTATCAGCACCAATATCAAGTGTTCTAAAATAGACTGGAAGCTTACCCATATTTTTTACAATTTTCTTGTATGCTTCATATTGTTCTGTCTCTGATGGGAAATCATGTCGATCAACATATAGATATTCTGTTCTAAATAATCCAATACCATCAGCTTTTTTATCTTTTATGATCTTCAATTCTTGGGGTAACTCTAAATTTGCCATTATTTCAACTCTTGTCTTATCGAGAGTTACATTACTTCTATTTAATATAGTTGAGAGATCTTTTTTGTTTTTTTCTTGCTTTTTTTTAAGCTGCATATAATGAGCTTTTATCTTGTCATCTGCATTGATTATTACTATACCTTCTTCTCCATCCAGTATTATGTCATCACCATTCTTAATTATACTCAGAACATTTTTGACCCCAACAGTAGACGGCAATTCAAGACTTCTTGTTAATATAGAACTATGTGATGACCTGCCTCCAAATTCTGAGATGATCCCTAAGCTATTTGAGTCATAGGCTAATACTACATCAGAAGGACTTAAATCATCTGTTACGATAATTAAATCTGTTAGACTTTTTTTTGAACTAGCGGCTGTTTCTTGTTTTAATTTAAGATTCTTTATTATCATTTTTACAACATGATTTACATCATCTATCCTTTGTTTGATATAAGTATCATCTATATCATTAAAAGATTGTTTGATTGAAAGATACTCATTATGTATTGCCCATTCAGGGGAATTGAGTTTTTCGCTTATTCTGCTTTTGATATTATTAATAAAACTTTCATCTTTAACTAACATGATGTGTGTATCTAAAAATAGGTCTACATTATTTTTAATTGAAGGATTGATTTTTTCTTTGATAACTTCTATTTCTTTTATTGTTAAATCTATAGATTTATCTAGCATCTTTAGTTCTCTGGATACATGCTCTTTCTTTATATATTTTTCTTTTATTATATTTTTTCCATGTTCTATTAAATAGCTTCTACCAATAGCGATACCTTTTGATACTGGCAAACCTTTTAATAGTATTGGAGTTTTACTCTTCATAGAATTTATCCTTTATAAGAGATTCTAAATTTTTAATTGCTAAGTTTTCATCTTTGCCTGATGCAGTTATTTTAACTTCAGTTCCCTTTGGCGCAGATAACATTAATATTTTCATAATACTTTTTGCATCAGCACACTTATCACCTTTGTTAATCTCTATGATAGATTCATATTTATTTGTCAGAGTTACAATTTTTGCAGCAGCTCTGGCATGCAGACCCAACTTGTTATTAATTACTATTTTCTTTACTTTCATATTCTATCTGCATTACTCCATCTTTACCGCCTTCAAGGGCTTTTTTTGTTATTTCTTTTAGGTTGAGTGAGGGATAATTAAATATATTTAATAACATGGATAAATTTACTCCTGAAATTACATTGACATTTTTCTTCTGTGAGAATTTTTTAGCAATGTTACTTGGAGTAGAGCCAAACATATCTGTTAAAATTAACACACCATCACCACTATCTAAAACTTTCACATATTGTTGGGCTAAGTTGATCAAATCTGTAGGTTGATCATAATGATCAATTGATAATAACTCTGTTCTGTAAGGAACAGATCCATATGTAGACTTTGCTGCCAGTAATAGTTGAGCGCCTATATCATTATGAGTTAAAAGCAGTAACCCTATATTCATTTTATATCTCTATGCTTCACTAGAATAGTATATTTCTTTCTTAACTCTTTGGATACATTTTCTGTAATATATACTGATCTATGCTGTCCTCCAGTGCATCCTATAGATATAGTTAGGTAGTTACGGTCACTTTTAAGAAATTTTGGGATCCATTTGTTTAAGAATTTCACAATATTAGTTATCAATTCTAGTGATGCAGGGTCTTTTTTGATAAATGACTTTACCTGATTGTCTTTGCCAGACAGAGCTCTCAAACTTTTGTCCCAAAATGGGTTTGCAAGACATCTCACATCAAATACAAAATCGCTGTCATTAGGAATATTATTCTTATATCCAAAAGATTGAAGTTGAATGAGCATATCTTCTTTTTTTTGCGAATGCGAGAATCTCATATTTATTTGTCTTTTTAGATCTAGTGGTAGCAGATCATCGGTATCTATGATTAGGTTAGAATTCTCTTTTAACACTTGCATAATTTCCATCTCTTTAGAAATTGCTTCTTTAAGACTGATTTTATTTTTCGCGAGAGGATGGAGTCGTCTTGTTGCATTAAACCTTGATAATAGTATCTTGATTGAGGAATGTAAAAAAATTGTATTTGTTTTAATATTTAAATCAGCTATTTTGTTGTATAAATTATCAACAGACTTTTTGAAACTCTTGTCTAATTTGATAGATCTTATATCGATACTTATAGCAACTTTATGATAAGACTTTTCTGTTGGATCATTCATTCTTTCAAGAATAGTTATAATCATTTTTGGAGATAAATTGTCAATACAAAAATATCCTTGATCTTCAAGAGCATGAAGAGCTATTGTTTTGCCTGATCCAGATAAACCAGTAATGATTATTAGTTTAGATTGAGGCCTGTTCATAAATTTATTTTAATTAGTGACTATTAATAATCATCATAACATCGCTTGCAGTATTTGCTGTGCGTATTTTTTCTCGTAATACTTGATTATCTAATAGAGATGCTATATTCGATAACAACTCTACATGCATTTTATTATTATCATTTGGAACAAATAACGATATTATAATATCAACTTTATTGCCATCTATTGAATTGAAGTCTATAGCTTCCGTTAATTTCAATATTATAATCTTGGCATTTTGGATACCCTCAATCCTAGCATGGGGTATTGCAATGCCATTTCCAAATGCCGTTGTACCTAACTTTTCTCTCTCATATAACTTTTGAAATATCTCGTCTTTATTTGTTGATGTTAGTTCAGCCATTTTATTACTTATAACTTCTAGGGTGTTTTTTTGACTCTTTGAATCACAATCCATTATTATAGACTCTTCAGTTAAAAAATTTGTTATTTCGCTCATGTTTATTTTATCTTCCTGTTTTTTGATGTTGGTATTAATAATGTTTCTCTATACTTTGCTACTGTACGTCTTGCAACTTTAATTCCATTTTCATTAAAGTTTTTTGATATATCTGAGTCACTCAAAGGCTTATTTTTATCCTCATTTGCAATAATTTTTGTTATCATTGATTTGATTGCTGTTGAGGATATCATTTTTCCATGATCTGTACTAATTTCTGATGAAAAAAAGTATTTCATTTCATAAACACCTCTATGTGTTTGAACATATTTATTATTTGTACATCTAGAAACTGTTGATTCATGCATATTGATTTCTACTGCTATGTCTTTTAACGATAATGGCTTCATTGCAATTTCACCTTGATTAAGAAAATCTTTCTGTTTATGAAATATTGCTCTTGCCACCTTAAGGATAGTGATATTTCTATTATTTAGTGCTTTTAAAAAGAAATTTGCATCTTGCAAATTATTTTTTACATATTCTTGATCAGATTTACTCTTAATTTTTTCCATCAATTCTTTGTATGCTTTATTGATTCTTATTTTAGGGTTTATTGAGGGATTTAATTCTACCACCCATTTAGAATCTCTTTTCACTATAATAATATCTGGTGTTATGTGTTCATGATGCAATATATCAGAAATAATATTTCCTGGTCTTGGATTAAGTGATTTTATGATATCTTGAGCATTATTCTCTCTCTCAAATTCTGAAATAAAAGCATCAAAATTTAGCATGGTCGGTTTAATATCATCTTCTAGTTTTTCAATCATATGTTTAGCAGAATCGAAGTTTTTGTGATCTTGATGATAATATTCAAGTTGTATTAATAGGCAGTCTTTTAACGAGGTCGCGCCAACACCTATTGGGTCAAGATGTTGAATTTTATGAAGAACCGCAAATATCTCTTGAAAGGTAGTTTCTAAATTTCGTTTCAACAGTATAAATAGATCTTCAATAGTTTCTGTCAAGAACCCATCATCATTGATATAATCTATAATATTATATGCAATGAACTGATCTTGTTGTGACATAGATGATAAATTTATTTGCCACATTAAATATTCCTGAAGCGATTGATGTGATGCAGGAAGTTGTTCATAGGCATCTTGAGCTACATCTCCAGTAGAAGTAGGGTAACTTAAAGACAATATTGGGCCTTCAGATGAGACCTCAACATGCTCAGATGAATTTTCATTCTCAAGAAATGGATTTTCAAGGATCTTATCTTCTATTTCTTTTTGTAAATCAATTGAATTTAGCTGTAACAATTTTATCGCAAGTTGAATTTGTTGCGTCATTGCTAATTTATTATTAATTGATAAGCTTTGCTTTGTCTTAAGACTCATAATTTGAAGCTATCGCCCAAGTATACGCTTTGAACAATTTTATCTTTGACAATTTCAGATGGTTTCCCATGTGCTATGACTTTTCCATCACTAATGATATATGATTCATCGCATACTTTTAATGTCTCTCTAACATTATGATCTGTAATTAGCACGCCTATGTCTACATTTATTAAATCTTTTATGATCTTTTGTATTTCAATAATTGAAATTGGATCTATTCCAGCAAATGGCTCATCTAGTAGTAGGAACTTTGGCTCAATAGCTAAAGCCCTTGCTATTTCTACCCGCCTTCTTTCTCCTCCTGATAAGCTAGCTCCATTACTATCGAGTATATTTTCTATCTGCAATGTTGATACTAGTGAATCTAGTTTTATTTGTCTTTGTTTTAAAGAGAGATGTTTCCTGGTTTCAAGGATTGCCATAATATTATCTCTAACATTTAAGTTTCTAAATATAGAAGGTTCTTGCGGCAAATAACTTATACCCAGGTTAGATCTCAAGTGCATTGGAAGGTTTGTAATATCAGTATCATTTATCTTAATTAGACCGCTATTACATTTTATTAGACCCACGAGCATATAAAACGTTGTTGTCTTTCCAGCCCCATTTGGACCCAACAGACCAACGACCTTTTTAGCATGAAGATTTATGCTTACTTTATCAACAACTTTTTTGTCATTATATTTTTTAACAAGATCCGTACAGTTCAGGTGCATTATTTAACCTTTTTAGTTTTTAAGATAGTCTTAACTCTATTTTGTATTTGTATCTTATCATTTTGGCCTTCTTTTTTAAGCAAAACCCATGTTTTTTTATTAAGATCATACAGCATCGTTTCGCCCTCTAATTCTTCAGCACGATCATCAGTATTTGATATCCTCTTTGCATTAGAGAGTATTCTAATTTTCCCCGTCTTCATATTCGCTATTACTCCATTACCAGAGGTTTTAGAATTCGGAGTAGTTATTGTTGCAAATTCGCTTGTTTCTATAATTTCTTGATTAGGGTATATGATAGCTTTTGACGTTATTATATTAACTTCATTGACTTTATTGTTATCATATTTATTAAATATTACATTATCTTTTAAGTATATTGTTTTAAAAAGAGAGTCAGGATCAAGCGCATGGTCTGCTTGGATTATCCAAAAAGATTTTTCAGATGATCTTATATTCATAAATGGCATTATGACCTCTGATCTTAAACTATTTGGAAACTTTTCAAGCTTATCTCCAGAAAGTGTCCATGCTAATTGTCCATTAACATCTGTTTCAGACATTTCAAAATCATTTAAGAAATGATTAGAAACACTAGAGTCTTTATTAAGCGAATTATAATTTAATGCTTCTGATAAAATATTATTAATCAACAAAAAGAACGATAACACTATTATAGTTATTAGAATAGTTTTCCTAGAAAATTTTAAAAGGAAATTATTTATTAGATTTTTTATCATTTTTTGCGAGTACAATCAAATCACAAACATCTCTAACAGCACCAAAACCACCATATCTTGGTGTAATCCAATCTGAGTAATCAGTCAATTTATTATAGTTTGCATTAGGCACTGTAATTGATAATCCAGCCTTTTCCATTAATTCAATATCCACTATATCATCTCCAACAAAGCAGACTTGATCTAGATTATACTTCTTTGAAAATCTTTCCTTAAAATCTCCTAATTTATCCCTTGAACCTTGTATAACTTCTGTAAACTTAAGATCTTTAGCTCTGTATTCTACTGCTTTTGAATATCTGCCACTTATTATTGCTAATTCAACATCTAGGTTTCTAACTAACATCAGACCATGGCCATCTTGCGCAAAAAACCTTTTGGATTCAGCGCCATTTTCATCTAGTATAATGCCACCATCAGTTAATACCCCGTCTACATCTAGTACAAGTAATTGAATATTTTTAGCTTTTTCAATTATTTTTTGATCAATAGAGTTCATTTGTTCATAATATTTAGTATAGTTCATTATTCAATTCCATTTCTAAGAAGTTCATTAAGAGTTAGCAAGCCAACTACAGTTTTATCATGATTAATAACTACTAAAGAAGTTATTTCATTTTTTTCCATTATACTTAATGCTTCAACTGCCATGGTATCTATTGACACCACCAAGGGTTTCTTGGTCATTACTTTATATAAGCTTAATGCTGAAATATTTTTATGCTTTTTTAGTACTCTTCTTAGATCGCCATCAGTAAATATTCCTTTGAGTTGTTTTGAAGAATTCAATATTATGACAATACCATAATTATATCTCGTAACTACATCAATGGCTTTCATCAAAGGTAGATCCTTATAAACATAAGGTAATTTCTTAGTAAACATTATATCTTCCGACTTACGAAGGAGTCTTTTACCTAAACTTCCTTGAGGATGTGATTTCGCAAAGTCTTTAGACGTGAAACCTCTACACTCTAAAAGAGTAATTGCGAGTGCATCTGACATCGCTATAGCAGATATAACGCTAGATGTAGGAGCTAAATCTAGAGGACATGCCTCAGATTTGACACCAGAATCTATTATCACATTCGTGTTTTTAGAAAGCGTCGATCTTTTATTTCCCGTTATGGTAATTAGCGGAATTTTTAGAATCTTGAATAAGGGCAACAAAAGCAACAGTTCTTTTGTTTCACCAGAATTTGAGTAAAATATAACAACATCAGATTTCTCAACCAAACCCATATCACCATGCAAAGCTTCTGCCGCATGTAGAAATATCGAAGGACTGCCTGTGCTTGAAAAAGTTGCAGATGCTTTTTTAGCAACATGGCCAGATTTTCCGAGACCAATTGTAATTATTTTACCTTTACAGGCCAACAAAAGATCACATGCTTTTTCAAAGTTGCGATCAATCTTTTTTGTTAGTTGATTTAATGCCTGAGCCTCTTTTTTAATTGTTTTTTTGGCAATAGATGCTTTGTCGATATTTCTCATAAACTTATGCCATACAAACTAATTTGATACATTGTGAATAATCCAAGTAATAGTGTACATAAAATCTTACTAAATAAATAATTATGGTTTTTTATTATAATATAAAAGCACACCATTGTAATTAGGATCATAATTATATCTCGTAATAAATCTGTAATATATAGTGGTTTAGGGAGCTCTAATGCAAATAAACCAGCTAGACTTATCACTATAGCAAAATTAAATATATTAGATCCAAGGATATTACCAATTATAAAATCAACATTTTTCTTTCTAGCAGACTCAATGCTTGATGCTAATTCAGGAATACTTGAACCTATCGCAGTAATTGAAAGCCCTATTACATAATTTGATATGCCATAATGTTTAGCAACTATAATACTACTATTTAATAATAACTCAGTCCCAACCAAAAGAGTCAGTAATCCAAATATCAGGTTTGCGAATACCCTCGCATTACTTTTTAAGTCTTCTGAGTTTACTTTCTTATAATTTTTTGAATCTTGATAGACGAATTTCTTATATAAAAATACAAGGATAAAAAAAGAAATTATTAAAAGTATAGAATCATTAACTGAGATCGTGCCATCTTTAAGTATTAAAAATACTAGTATAGAAATTATTATCAGAATAAACATGAAACCATATGTTTCTCGATCAATAAATCTGTTAACAGGTAATATATCTTTTTTAAGAAACAAATAACTAATAGCAAATACAAACGCGATATTTGAATATTTGATCCTAATGCATTACCAATAGCTATATTAGATTCACCATCGAGACTGGATATGATTGAGATGAATATTTCAGGAGAAGATGTAGCTAAGCCAATAAAAATAAAACTAGATAAAAAATAAGAGATATTATATTTTTTTGAGATATTCTCGGTAGATGCAACAAGCACATTCGCTCCATAGCTGACCAATGCGAGACCTAAGACAAATAATAAAAAAACTGTGATTGTCATAAGGAAACTTATGTTAAAGCTTAATAATCTACACCTATCACATCGATTTCAAAATCTTCTTCCGATTCCCCATCATTAACCATGGATTCACGCTTTTGTAGATAAGATTCTCTGATAAAGATATATTTATCTTTAGCAGCAGTATCAAGTATTTTTGTTGCTCTGAGTAGTCTTGCGCGTATATCAATTACACTCAAAGTATCTAATGCAAGCTCTTCTTTATTATGAAGCTGTTGAACAGGCGATATTTGTCTATCTGCATATAAACCTGGAGCATCTCTAAATGAGCTTGATCCAAAAAAAGGTAATACCAAATAAGGTCCTTGTGGCACACCCCAGTAACCTAAAGTTTGTCCAAAATCTTCCTTATTTTTAGTCAATCCTATAGGCGTAGCAACATCGAAAATACCAAGAATTCCTACAGTGGTATTTATAGAGAATCTAAGAAAATCATAACCAGCTTGTTGAAATTTAAATTGAAATACATCATTTGCTATCGTGCTCACTTCTCCAAGATTACTAAAAAAATTTGATACTCCAGTTTCAATGGGGTCAGGAGTTACATATTTATACGTTTTTGCAACAGGTTCTAAGACATTATCATCGACAACTTCATTAAACCCAAACATTGCTCTATTAAAAGGCTCTAAAGGATCATTTTTAGAATTGCCTGTTGTACTGCAACTAGATAATAAAAATACTAAAATAATAGAGGATAAAATTGAGTACCTTGGTGAAAATTGATAAATTTTTGAATATTTCATAATTATTGCTTAAATATGTTTAATTTATTTCCTATAATATTGATATTATACCTTTAACTATGAAAATACTTAAATACATAATTGCTATTTTTATTCTTTTTTCTTCATATTCATTTGCTAGTGATGGTCCAGATGTGTTTCTGAAAAATAGCGTAGAAGAAATATCAGAATTTATATCAGAAAACAAAGATAGCCTAGATACTGATGAAAATTATCTAAGAGCAAAAGTTGATGAATTAGTTATACCAAAACTTGACATCAAGCTCATGTCAAAAATTGTATTAGGCAAAAAGAACTGGACATCTATGAACCCAAACCTACGTACGAAATTTCAACAAGCTTTTAGAACCCTCATGGTTAAAACATATATGAAATCGCTAACAAGTTTTGATGGTGAAAAAATAAAGTTTTTACCTTATAAAAAAGGTGAACGCCCAGATGTAGCTAGAGTAAAGTCAGTTTATCTTCTCAATGAAGGAGAATTGAGTGTAAACTATAGTCTAAAACTTAATAAATCTGCAGAATGGAAAGTTTACGACATTAATATCGATGGAATAAGCCTCATTAAAAATTATAGGTCAGATTTTAAAAGTCATATTGAAAGAGATGGTATTGATTCTTTAATAGAAGAATTAGAAGCCAAACAATAATATTAAATTAATAAATTTAAAAAGGTTTAAAAGAAATTAGTAGTTTAGGTAATAGCGTTAATACCGCTACTAATGCAATGAACATTGCAAGTCCAGTTAGCAAGCCAAAGATAATGGTTGGAATAAAATTTGATAGAACAAGTATTGAAAAACCAAAAATTATGGTTATACCAGTGAAGAATATTGCCCTGCCAATGCTGTCATGTGATCGATATACTGATTCGCTATAGTTTTTTGTCTTATTATATTCCTCTCTAAACCTATAGATATAATGTATGCTGTTATCAACTGCTATACCTACTGCAATAGCAGCAATTGTTATTGTCATCATATCTAGAGGAAGTTTAATCAGACCCATTAGCCCTAAAACAAAACCAGCAGCTAGCAGGTTTGGTATAATCCCTATTACCGCCAATGATAGAGATTTAAAAAGTATCAAAAACATGGTGGTTATGCCAATCATCACAAAACCCATAGACAAAATTTGTGAATTAAATAAGCTTTGAAGCATATTATTGTATAACACCAATACCCCTGTTAAATAAAACGAATCTTTATTGAATCCTAGTTTATTTAACATATCATTTTCAATTTTCCGGATGAGATTATCTCTCCTCAAATCTGGATTAGAGTCTAATATTCTGACATTTATTCTCGCTTGATTCCTCTCTAGTGATACATAGGGGCTAATCGCAACATCTTTAACCTTTTTTGGAACTCTTTTATATAATAAAGCTAGTTCTAGACTATCTAATTCTTTACCTTCATTTAATTTTTCCGCAACCCTTACTGTTGATGCCAAAGACAAAACTTTACCAGTCTCTGATAATGAGTCTAAATAGTCATGAACTTTTTTTATTTTGTTAATTTTATTCTTGGTAAACCATTGTTGACTTACATCAGCCTCCTCTTCATCTAATAAATCTAAATCATAATCATCTGATACATCATTAGATATATCATCTTCCTGAAATTGAATTATTATGTCTAGTGGAGTTGTCCCACCCAGTTTATCATCTATCTTTTTCATACCTTTGTAGATTTCTGTATTAGCTTTAAAATAATTAATAAAACTGTTTTCAACTTTTAATTGAGATATGCCATATATTGTTAAAATTAATATAAAAAAACTAATTGTTGTAATAGAAGAACCTTTCTTGACTGTAATATCTGCTAAAAACTTCGTAAATGCAAAAGCAGTAGTTTTTGATGTATTTTTATTATTTTTTTTAAGCAAACATAAGATGCTTGGAAATAAAAAAAATGTCGTTACAAAGGTTACAATTAATCCTAGAGTCATCATGTAACCAAAATCTATTACAGGTTTAATGTCACTTAGAACCAAGGAAGCAAATGCAACTATAGTTGTCAAGGCTGTATAAAGGCACGGCCAAACCATCTGTTTTGTTGTTTCATAGACAGCTTCAACTTGTTTCGATGCTTCTGAACTAATCTGTCTATAGCGAACAATCAAATGGATATTCATAGAAAGAGTAAGAATAAGCATCAATGAAATAAAATTAGATGAGATTACTGTTACTTCCCAATTTAATAGGCCCAATAAACCTATCATAAATATAACGGCATAGATGCAGCTTAATACTGGAAGTACAACCCATTTTATTGATCTAAAGATAACTATCAGAGTTAGCACAATAAATATGAATACACCTAAACCAAAATTTATCAAATCATTTTTGACATACAATATCATGTCATCTGCAATCATTGGAATTCCACCCATGCGTAATTCAATGTCATGTATTTCCATGAACTCCTTCTGAACATCTCTGGCCTGCTTAAGAAGATTATGAATTTGTTTATCATATAAACTTTTTATAGTTTTATATTCAGATTTGATTGTTTCAAGTCTCAATACTTCTAAAGATGTAATATTGCCACTAATTTTCTTGGATACTAGAGAAGCTTTAATTTTATTTAGTTCTAGTAGCTCAGGATTTGAACTTAAGATAATTTGTAGTGCAGTTGTAGTTCCGTCCTCAGATATTATTAAGTTCTTATAAATTGGACTATTTAAAATTTCTTTTTTAGCTTTAATTTTATCTGTGTTATTCGATAATAATGTAGGCACATTATTAATCATTTCTATGAGAGGAGTATCAGAGCTTTCTACCAATGGAATATCAATTAATGAAACTACAGATTCAACATTATCAATGGATAATATCCTCTTTTTGAGTCTTTTAATGATACTTATATTTTCTTCATCAAAGATATCTCCATTATTTGGGGAAAGCGTCATTACAATGAAGTCATTAGCGCCATAATCTTGGATTATATTTCTATATTTTGCTAAGTCCTTATCATTCTCCAATATTAGAGAATCAGCAGATGCATCCAATTTAAAATTTGGAATATTTACTATCATTATTCCAAGCATAAGTAGCATTATTACAATTACATGTTTAGGATAATTTAGGATGTATTGTAAATATATGTGTGAAAAATTTTTAATCATGGCATTATTCTGTATAAGATTTTAGAATATCTAATCAAAGAACCTTTTAAAAGATAAATATGGATAAATTAATAATAAATGGTATGGTGCCTTTAAATGGTGAAGTAGCAATTTCGGGTGCTAAAAATGCTGTTCTGCCTATGTTATGTGCATCAGTCTTGGTCGACAGCGGAAGTGTCGTATTAAAAAATATCCCACATCTTCATGATGTAACGACAACAGTCAGGTTATTAAGATCAATGGGAGTGAGTGTAACCCTCGATGATAATATGAATATCGAGCTTGATCCCTCAACAATTAAAAATTTTTATGCTCCGTACGATCTCGTTAAAACCATGAGATCATCAATATTAGTCTTAGGTCCGCTATTATCAAAATTTGGACAAGCAAAAGTGTCTTTACCAGGAGGTTGCGCTATCGGCACAAGACCCGTAGAAATGCATTTGGATGCTTTGACTAGGATGGGTGCTTCTATAAAAATAGAAAATGGTTATATAACTGCAACAACAACAAAACTAGTTGGTACGAATATCAACTTTCCAAAATCAACAGTTACTGGCACTGAGAATATATTAATGGCTTCAACTTTAGCTGAGGGAAATACGATTATTTATAATGCTGCACGAGAACCTGAGGTTGTTGACTTGGGTAATTTTTTAAATGAAATGGGAGCATCAATAACAGGTCATGGCACAGATACTATCAAAATCAAAGGTGTCTCAGAACTCAAAGGAATCTCTTATAGCGCTTTGCCAGATAGAATTGAAACAGGGACTTTTCTTGTAGCAGCTGCAATTACGGGTGGCAAAATTACTGTAAAGAATACAATACCTGAGCATGTCGAGACCATAATTCAAAAACTAAAAGAATCTGGAGCAAAAATTTCATCATCCAAAACTTCAATTACATTAGACATGAAAGGTGTAAAACCAAAACCCGTGAATATTGAAACAGGTGCATATCCATTATTTCCAACAGATATGCAAGCCCAAATCACAGCATTAAATACGATAGCTGATGGAATAAGCATAATAAAAGAAAATATATTTGAAAACCGCTTTATGCATGTACAAGAAATGACTAGAATGGGAGCAGAAATTAGGTTGGAGAAGAACTGTGCGATAATATCAGGTGTTGATAACCTGGTAGGTGCTCCGGTAATGGCAACAGATTTGAGGGCTTCTGCTAGTTTAATTTTAGTTGGCTTAGCCGCCAAAGGAACTACCGAAATTGAAAGAATATATCATATTGACAGAGGATATGATTGTATAGAAGAAAAATTAAGGCAACTTGGCGCTGATATCAGTAGAGAGCCAATGTAAAAAAATATGAAGAAATTATTATTAGCAATATCAAAAGGAAGAATTCTTGAAGAAGCGCTTGAAATATTGAGTGCCTCAGGCATAGAATGCCTTGAATCCCCATTCACATCTCGTAAGTTAATATTTCAAACTAATTATAAAAATTTAGAGATAATAATAGTAAGAGCCAGTGATGTTCCTATTTATATTGAGTCAGGTAAAGTTGACTTTGGTATTGTTGGTAAAGATACTCTATTTGAGTCTAACTTAAATAATCATATACGCATAGCAGATCTAAATATTGCTGCATGTAGATTAGTTGTTGCGGGAAAGAGTGGAGTTACTTTACAAAATAATATGAAAGTTGCAACCAAATATCCTACAATCACAAAAAAATTCTTTCAGAGTAAGGGCTTGCCATGTTCCGTGCTCAAACTCTATGGATCTATTGAATTAGCAGCAGTTCTTGGATTATCCGACGTTGTAGTTGATCTTGTAGAGTCTGGACAAACTTTAAAACAAAATGGTCTTGTAGAGATAGAACTAATTGATAAAATTACATCGATGCTCATAGTGAACAAAACATCATATAAGCTTAATAGGAAAGAAATAACAAAACTTTTAGAAAAAATGAAATTGGATTAATTATGACAATAAGCAAATTAACAGATGACCTAAAAATATCATCATTGAAGGAAATGATATCGCCAAGTGATTTAATCACAGAACTACCTCTATCAGAATCAGCAATTAAAACTGTTATAGATTGTAGATCGGAAATTATAAAGATACTAAATGGAGAAGACAAAAGATTAATGCTCATAGTTGGTCCATGTTCAATTCATGATGTTGATGCGGCAATAGAGTATGCTGAGAAACTCCTTAAGGTTAAAGAAAGAGTAAAAAATAATATCTTGATTATTATGAGGGTATATTTTGAAAAACCGAGAACTGTCATTGGGTGGAAGGGATTAATAAATGATCCAGACCTAGATAATAGCTTTAATATTAACAAAGGTATCAAGATTGCAAGAAAACTATTAATAGATCTTGCTGAAATGGGTATTCCTGCGGGTCATGAATATTTGGATCTTATAAGTCCGCAATATATATCTGATGTAATATGTTGGGGTGCAATAGGCGCTAGAACAACAGAAAGTCAAAGTCACAGAGAACTTGCTTCAGGATTATCATGCCCGGTAGGTTTCAAAAATGGAACAGATGGAGGTATTCAGATTGCAGTCGATGCAATTAAAGCTGCTAGTAAAGCACATAACTTCCTTTCTGTTACTAAAGAAGGCAAGTCAGCTATTTTCTCGACAACAGGTAATAAAGATTGTCATATAATACTAAGAGGTGGTAAAAATACAAACTATCAGTCTAAAGATGTTTCTAGTGTATCAGATGTATTAATTGATAATTCATTGCCAAATAATATTATGATTGATGCAAGTCATGCTAACAGTCAAAAAGATCATACAAAACAGAGGTTAGTAGTAGACGACATCGTCAGTCAGATTACCAACGGTAATCAATCTATATGCGGAGTGATGTTAGAGAGCAACCTTGTGTCGGGGCGCCAAGATATATCTAGTCCCGAGAGTCTAGTATATGGGCAAAGTATAACAGATGCGTGCATAGGGTGGGATGAAACAGAAGAATTGATAGATTCTCTAGACAAGGCAATTGAAAGTAATAAATGAAAATAAAATATTTTACACTCGATACTTCAAAAAAAGATTTTGAAAAAAAATTTAAAAATCGTATTAGGATTAATGCAAGTACAAATAAAAAGGTTCAAGAATTAGTTGATACGATTATATCTAATATCAGAAGCAAAGGAGATTCCTCACTAGTCAACTATGTCAATAAGTTTGATGGATATAAAATCAAAAATATCAAAGATATACTTATCACAAGTAAACAGATTAAAGAGGCATACTCATACATAGATAAATCTCAAATAACGAATCTAAAAAAATCTATATCTAGAATTCGTAAGTTTGCTAAACAACAGAAAACTATTAGTTGGTCGGATAAACATGAAGGTACTATCCTAGGAGAAAAAGTTACTCCGATAAACTCAGTTGGTGTTTATGTTCCTGCGGGTAAAGCATCATACCCGTCAACAGTTTTGATGAATGTAGTCCCTGCAAAAGTTGCTGGTGTGAAAAATATTAGCATGAGTTGTCCAATTAATTCTGTTGAAGAACATGCTCTCGCAATTATAGCTGCAGATTTATGTGGGGTAGATAAAATTTATAGAATGGGAGGTGCTCATGCTGTGTCAGCATTAGCCTATGGCACGAAAACCATAGAGCCTGTCGATAAAATCGTTGGACCTGGAAATATTTATGTAACTTTAGCTAAAAAAACTGTGTTTGGTGATGTTGGAATTGATAATATAGCCGGTCCCTCTGAAGTTGTTGTTGTTGCTGATAAAACTAATAATCCTGATTGGGTGGCTATGGATTTATTTTCTCAAGCTGAGCATGATGAATTAGCGCAACCTATACTTATCAGTTCAAGTATACAAGTTCTTAAAAATGTACAAGATTCAATCGAGAAACTACTACCATCAATGTTGAGAAAAAATATTATCACTAAATCTTTCAATAACAGAGGAATGTTTATTAAAACAAAAAACGATAAAGAAATCTCTAGTTTAATAAATTCTATCGCTCCAGAGCATTTAGAAATTATGTCTAAGAATCATAATTTATTGTTAAAGGATATAAATAATGCCGGGGCAATATTTTTAGGTGAGTACAGCCCCGAAGTATTTGGTGATTATTGTGCTGGACCAAATCATGTGTTACCAACTTCTGGATCTGCAAAATTCTCTTCGCCTCTTGGAGTAGAAGATTTTCAGAAACGCTCGAGTATAATTAATATATCAAAAAAGACAGCCATACATCTTAGTAAGATATCAATATCAATAGCTTTAGCTGAGGGACTCCAGGCTCATGCATTGTCTGCGAAATTTAGAGGTAAATAGGTGTCTAGTAATAATCCATTTTAGAAACTAAAATATTCACATTAGTTAATCTACTATCTCGCTCTATTTGCATTTCAATAACTTGACCAGGTTTTGAATTACCAATTATTTTTTGAATATTTTTAATTTCTGTAACAGATTTTCCATCAATTTTTTTGATTATATCATTTGTTTTAATCCCGCTGATGTCTGCAGGACTACCTGGTATGACACCATTAACCAATACTCCCAAGCCTCTATAATTAATTTCTGCAGAAATTCCTACATATCCACGTATTACTTCTCCATTTTGAATGATCTCTCGAAAAACATATTTAACTATATCAATTGGGATTGCAAAACCAATGCCATCAGCACCTCCAGAAACTGAAATTATTGAGGTGTTAATTCCAATTAACTCGCCATTGTAGTTAACAAGAGCTCCTCCTGAGTTTCCTGGATTGATTGCTGCATCAGTCTGAACATACCTTTGATATGAATAAGCATTTGGTGAAATTTCTTTGTCAGTTGCTGATATTATACCTAAAGTAATAGTTTGCCCAACCCCTAAAGGATTACCTATAGCTAAAGCTATGTCACCAATATTGATATTCTTAATATTTCCAAGAGTAATGCCTGATGAGTACTTATCAATTTTTAATACTGCAAGGTCTGTTAATGGATCAATACCAACAATTACCGTACCATATTCTTTTCCATCATAATCCTTAACTAAAATCTCTTCTGATCCAGCTATGACATGGAAATTTGTTATAATATGTCCCTGTGAACTAATTATTACTCCAGAACCTTGACCTGTTGGAGAATATTTTTTTTTCACTAATGCTCTTTCTCTTGGGTCTATAAAATATATATTTTTTCTGGCTGTAGATTTTCTTGTATAGATAGACACAACTGACTTATTAACCTTTTTGAATACATCTGAATAACTATTAGAGTTATCATAGTTTTTAGGATGATGGATAGATTCAACCACTTCTATGCGATTGCCAAATATATTAGGTGCAAGAAAATAGATAATAATAGCTGTAATAGCTCCAACTATGGCATATCCTTTAATTTCTTTCATAATATATCACCTCTATGAAGTAAGGTTATAATTATTAGAATTATATTACATATTACTATAAGACACTCAATAAAATTTATGTTAGTATAAACGCGATTAAGAATAGCAACTTATTTGAAAATACATGAGCAACTCAAATAAACCATCAAACAGAAGGAAATTTCTAACAAATCTAACTCAGATTATGGGTGGAGTAGGCGGAGTTTTTGCTGTAATCCCATTTCTGTCTACGATGTCACCTAGCGAAAAAGCTAAGGCTGCAGGAGCACCTGTCGAAATAGATGTATCCGCATTAAGACCAGGGTCTTATAAGATTGTTGAATGGAGAGGGAAGCCTGTATGGGTTGTAAGAAGAACTGAAGAAATGATCAGAAATACTCTTGAAGATGACAAAGTTTTGAGTGATCCGAAATCCCTTGGAGAACATCAGCCAATTTATACGAAAAATAAATATAGATCTATTAACCCAGAATTTTTAGTTTTAGTGGGTGTGTGTACTCACCTTGGTTGTTCTCCTTTGTATAAACCAAATGCTAAATCTGCGGAATTAGGGTTGGATTGGAACGGAGGTTTCTTTTGCCCATGTCATGGTTCAAAATTTGATTTGTCCGGTAGAGTTCACAAGGCCATGCCAGCACCTTCGAATCTAGAAGTTCCTCCATATTATTTTGCATCAGATAATAAAATAATTGTGGGTGAAGATGGAGAAAAAAGCTAATGGATAAGTTTATAACTTGGATTGATGAAAGACTTCCGGTTAGTAATTTTGTTAAAAATCACTTATCTCAGTATTATGCGCCTAAAAACTTTAATTTCTTTTACTATTTTGGCGCTTTAGCTATTTTTATTTTTATACTTCAGATTGTTACTGGAATCTTTTTAACAATTAACTATAAGCCAGATGCGGCATCAGCATTTGCCTCTGTAGAATATATAATGAGAGATGTGGAATGGGGTTGGCTGATTAGATACTTACACTCAACTGGCGCATCTTTCTTTTTTGTTGTTATCTATCTTCATATGTTTAGAGCCATGTTATATGGTTCTTATAAAAATCCAAGAGAACTTCTGTGGTTGTTTGGAATGCTCATATTTGTCTTATTAATGGCAGAAGCCTTTATGGGTTATTTATTGCCATGGGGTCAAATGTCTTATTGGGGAGCTCAAGTAATCATATCTTTATTTGGTGCAATTCCATACATTGGAGAATCCCTAGCGTTATGGATTAGAGGAGACTATGTAATTTCAGATGCTACCCTAAATAGATTTTTCGCGTTCCATGTAATTGCTCTTCCATTATTATTATTTGCTCTGATTTACTTACATTTAGCAGCTCTTCATACAAATGGATCTAATAACCCAGATGGAATAGAAATTAAAAAGAATAAAGATGCAAATGGAGTTCCATTAGATGGAATCCCTTTCCATCCATATTATACGGTTAAAGATATATTTGGTTTATCTGTGTTTTTACTTATTTTTACATTCGTAGTATTTTTTATGCCAGAGCTAGGAGGATATTTCTTAGAAAAAGATAATTTTGTGCCAGCTGATCCTTTGAAAACTCCTGAACATATAGTGCCTGTTTGGTATTTTACACCTTTTTATGCAATTCTTAGAGCTATTCCAGATAAAGTTGGCGGAGTACTTGCAATGGGCGCTGCAATATTCGTCTTATTTGTCTTACCTTGGATTGATAGATGTTCAGTAAAATCTATAAGATACAGAGGTATGTCATACAAAGTACTTTTAACACTTTTTGTGATTAGTTTCTTTGGATTAGGATATATTGGAATGAATCCTGCTACACCTGTATTAACTTGGATTGGCAGATTATTCACATTAATTTATTTTGGATTTTTTGTAGCTTTATATTTTACAAGCGCAAATGAAAAAACCAAAGAACCACCTGATAGAGTTACAATGCATGATTAGGATACTATTAATCACAGCCATTATGATCTTACCAGTTCATGCGTATGCTGCTTCACAATCCATGCCTTTAAAAAGCGTACTTATTGATTTGAATAACAAGTCTTCGCTTCAGAGAGGCGCCCAAATTTATGTGAATAACTGCTTGGGATGTCATACATTAAAATATCAGCGTTATGTAAAATTTGTAGATCATTTACAATTACCTGCAGAAACTATTGAGAATAATTTAATTTTCACGACAAATAAAGATGGTGAGGCCACGAAAATTGGATCATTGATTTTGAATTCTGTGAATCCTGATCATGCTACAGAAGCTTTCGGAGTTATGCCGCCAGATCTAACGTTAATTGCTAGATCTAGAGGAGCAGACTGGCTTTATACTTTTTTGACTTCGTTTTACAAAGATGAAACTAGACCTTTAGGAGTTAATAATTCTCTCTATTCTAATGTAGGCATGCCACATGTACTAGTTTGGATGGAAGGCTTGAAGAAACAATCTTCAGAAACTGGTGGATATGAGTATATTAACAAAGGAACTATGACTTCAGCAGAATATGATAATGCTATGACAGATCTTGTTAATTTTTTAGTTTATGTTGCTGAGCCAGCTCAATTAGACAGATATAGGATAGGTTTTTGGGTTATACTCTTCTTAGGGGTTTTTTCCTTCATAGCATTTTTATTAAAAAGTGAATACTGGAAGGATGTAAAATAATATATGACATCGTTAGCAAACAGAAGATCAGCAATATTACTTTTTTCTTTGCCTGACTGTTTACACAGCCATAGAACAAGATTAGTAATTAAAGAGAAAGAAATTTCAGCAGAACTACACGAAATAGATATATCTAATATTTCAGAAGAAATTAAGTCCATTAGCCCATATGATGACTTTCCCACTTTAGTTGATAGAGATCTAGTATTGCAGAACTCTAGAGTCATAATAGAGTACTTGGATGAGAGGTTTCCTCATCCTCCATTGTTACCAGTAGATCCTGTGGCTAGGGCAAAATTTAGATTAGCTCTCGATAGGATCGAACATCAATGGTATCCAGAATTCAACAATGCATATCAAAATGGTGCTTTAGACGATTCATTTAAAGAAAAGATCAAATCTTATTTTTTAGAAATCGTACCACTTATATCAGATAGTTATTTTATGAGCGAAGATTTTGGTTTGGTGGATTGCAGTCTAGCCCCATTGCTTTGGAGAGCAAAGTGTCTTGGTTTAGAGATCACAGAAAATAAAAAAATCATAGATGACTACTGTGAAAGAATATTTAATAGAGAATCGTTCCAAGCTAGTCTTACCGAAACAGAAAGAGATATGTGATTTTGAGAACTTCCAGTTCACCAACCCAACATTTGAATAATTTTAGCACAAATTCCTATGGTATATTCTAAGATATATGAATAAGGATTATTACCTATGAAAATTATTAATTCTTCCATAATAATAAATTACTGTTTATAATTTAATAGAGGAGCGTTTATGATTAAAAACATATTAGTATTCATGTTTATATTTCTATCAATAAATTTATCTTACGCACAAGAATTCAACCCACCTACTTTTGAAGAAAGATTCCCCTAAGAACGTGTCAATGATACATTCTACCTTCTTAGTTTAAACCTCGAAATTTATGATAGAAAAGAACATGAACTAATGTACAACTCATTTATTAAAACAATGGGCAATTATATTAAATTCATGAAAAACAATAAACCAGAAGGTTTAATTGGAAAGAAACTTTTATGTTCTTATAACTATGGATCTTTTATAAATGATAGTGGGAAGCGAGAGAAAACTACAGAAGAACATGGATTCATCTTTATACCCAAAAGCACGGTTCATGGAGATATACCATATGTTGAGGGAAATCTTGCTGCCTTAGCATTTTCTGCTCAAAAACCAGATGTTAATGTGTATAAACACCCAGATGCTGGGGGATATTTAAATAACGGTTTCTTTTTTGGAGTAAATGTAACACCCGCGGCAGTAAGACTTTCAGAAAAAAAATAGGTATAGAGTTTTCAGGATTAAGTAATGGTGGTGCTCAAATAGATAGAGAAACATTATCTTATACTGATATTTACTTTAATCCAAAAAATAAAATAACATATGGAAAATGTAAACTATATGATGAAAATATGACTAAATATTTCTTTACAAAACAAAAAGATATTATGGATAGGAATATTGAACACTACCAGAAGAAAAAAGCAGAACAAGAAAAGAAAAACAAAATATAATTCACTGTACCAACATTAATGAAAATAGCGATAGACAGACTCGAACTGTCACTGTTGCCAGAATCGGATTTATTTCGCTAGATGTATGTCAATACACTCGCAAATTGAATGAATGATAACAAGATGCATCTCTTGTATCCTGCTAGTTCGAGTAGATGGCACAAGGATCTTAATATCATTTTGATCTAATAAGGCACATGCCTTGCCACCATTGTCACCGCTTACTAGTATGATTGGTATATTCTTATCTTTGGCTGAAACTATAGCATCTAATATATTTACAGAATTCCCACTCGTGGTAAACACCATGAGAATATCATCAGGATTGCCAATAGCCTTAATTTGTTTAGAAAAAACATATTGATACCCATAATCATTTGCAATTGAAGTAAGTGTTGCAGTATCAGAATTTAACGAAATAGCTGGCAGAGGTTTTCTTTCAGATTCAAATCTATTTATAAATTCAGATGCTATATGTTGCGCATCTCCGGATGACCCACCATTACCACATGTAAGAAGCTTACCTGAGCTATCAATCATTGATAATATCTTAGACGTTGCCGTATCTATGGACTCTAGAATCTGACTAGACGAAATAGAGTTAATTTTCTGATTCTCTTGAAAATTACTCTTTATAATATCAATATTACTCATAATTTATTTATTGGACTTTGATAATACTACAATATAACCTAGCAAGAAGAAATAAGATAGTTTTAACAATATGCCAGGTACACTTTATATAGTCTCCACACCGATTGGAAATCTTCAAGATATTACCATCAGGGCAATTGAAGTCTTAAAATTATCAGACTATATATTAGCCGAAAGCTCAGTCCGCTCATCAAGACTACTAAATGAATATAATCTAAATAAACGAATAGTCACTTTCAATAAAGATAATGAAAAAAGAAAAATAAAAGCAGTGATGGAAGATTTATCTAATGGGCTAAATATATGTTTGATATCAGATGCTGGGACTCCATCAATTTCTGATCCAGGATATGAATTAACGAGATGCATAGAACCATCAGTCAATATTGTGCCAATACCCGGGCCAAGTTCACTCACAACTGCTTTATCTGTCTCAAAAATCCCAATTAATAAATTCATGTTTTTAGGTTTTTTATCTAAAAAACAAAAAGAAAGGGAAAAGCAATTATTAATCATCAAGGACACATCATTGCCTGCAGTTGTTTTTGAGAGCAAGCATCGGATAGTATCTCTATTAAGTGATATAACAGATACTCTAGGCCCAGACATCCAAATAGCAGTTATGAGAGAGTTAACAAAACTTCATGAAGAAATATATCATGACACAGCATCAAACCTCTTGGAGAAATTTTCAGAAAATATGTTGAATGGGGAAATTACAATGATTATAGGCGCTCCAATATCTCATGCTATCCAAATGAATATTTTTGATAAGCAAATTATAGAATTATCAAAAAAACATTCAGCAAGCGAAATTGTCAATATAATACGTTTATTTAATGATGTTAATAAAAAAGAATTGTACAAATATGTATTAAAGATTAGACAGAGCGGCTAGTCTGTCGTATCATTTAGCTTTAGATGCAAGCTAAAAAAAAACAATCAAAGATGACTCAAAACGAGCCATCTTTTTTTTTACAAACTAGATATAACCTTGAATAATACAAATGCAACACTATTGTTAGAAGACGGTAGCACCTTTAGCGGCCGTTCTATTGGTGCAGACGGGATATCAGTTGGCGAAGTAGTATTTAATACATCTATGACGGGATATCAGGAGATAATCACTGACCCCTCTTACAATAGACAAATTATAACTTTCACAAATCCACATATTGGCAATACAGGAGTCAATCCTGACGATATTGAATCAAGCAAGATATTTGCTTCTGGAGTTATCATCAGAGATGAGGAGATAATATCAAATAGTTGGAGAAAAACTGGCAAATTACAAGACTTTTTAAAAGATCAAGGAATTTTAGCAATTGCTGGCGTTGATACAAGAAAACTAACAAAAATCTTAAGAACAAAAGGTTCTCAGAATGGTTGTATTATCTCTGGTGAAAACGATCTTGAAGCAGCTAAGAAAAAACTTTTAGATTTCAAGGGTCTTGAGGGATTAGACCTCGCGATAAAAGTGACAACAAAAGAAGAATATGAATGGGACAGTACTTCGATAGACATATACAACAGAACTTTCGACAAACCAAAGAGCAATTATAGTATTGTTGCTTATGATTTTGGTATAAAACATAATATTCTAAGATTGCTAGTAGACAGTGGTTGTAAAATTAAAGTTGTTCCGGCAGATTATCCTGTAGATAAAGTTTTAGAATTAAAGCCAGATGGAGTTTTTCTATCAAATGGACCTGGCGACCCTAAAGCTTGTGATTATGCCATACAGAATATAAGAGAGTTATTAAAGAACAAAATACCTATGTTTGGAATCTGTTTGGGTTTTCAGCTTTTAGCTCTAGCATCTGGCGCATCGACAGTTAAGATGAAATTTGGTCACCATGGTGCAAATCATCCTGTAATGAAGCTTGCTAATAAAAAAGTTTTTATTACAAGTCAGAACCATGGATTTATGGTTGATGATAACAGCCTGCCTAACAATATAGTTAAAACACATATTTCACTATTTGATAATTCATTACAAGGCTTTGAAATAAAGGATCATTTTGCTTTTGGATTCCAAGGACATCCCGAGGCCAGTCCAGGACCAAATGATATTAGAGAAATTTTTAAGCAATTTATACAAAAAATGGAAGATAAAATTAATGCCTAAGGATAACAAAATAAAAAGTGTTCTAATTATTGGAGCAGGCCCAATTGTTATTGGGCAAGCTTGCGAATTTGATTATTCTGGTGTTCAGGCTTGCAAAGCTTTGCGTGAAGAGGGTATTAGGGTAATTTTAGTTAATTCAAATCCTGCAACAATAATGACTGATCCAGAAATGGCAGATAAAGTATATATAGAACCTATTCACTGGAGAAATGTAGAGAAAATAATTATTAAAGAAAAACCTGATGCTATTTTGCCTACAATGGGAGGGCAAACCGCTCTCAATACAACGCTAGACTTAAATCGTCATAAGATCCTAGAAAAATATAATGTTGAGATTATCGGTGCAAGCGTTGACTCAATAGATATGGCAGAGGATAGAGAACTGTTCAAAAATGCTATGGCAAGTATTGGATTAGAAACTGCAAGAGCATATATAGCTCATGATTACGAAGAAGCACAAGAACATCAAAAGAAAATAGGCTTCCCTGTATTAATCAGACCATCTTTTACTCTTGGAGGATCCGGTGGAGGTATCGCGTATAATATCAAAGATTTTGAAAATATTGTGAATAGAGGATTAGATTTATCACCAACAAGCGAGGTTCTTATAGAAGAGTCTGTTATTGGATGGAAAGAGTTTGAAATGGAGGTAGTTAGAGACAAGAATGATAACTGCATAATAGTTTGTTCTATAGAAAATATTGACCCTATGGGTGTACATACTGGAGATTCAATTACAGTAGCCCCCGCTCAAACATTAACAGATAAGGAGTATCAAGAGCTAAGAAATGCATCAATCAAAGTCCTCCGCAAGATTGGTGTTGATACCGGAGGTTCAAATGTTCAATTTGCTATTTGTCCTGTCACTGGAAGAATACTGGTAATTGAAATGAACCCTAGAGTTTCTAGATCATCAGCATTAGCCTCAAAAGCTACTGGTTTTCCTATTGCAAAAATTGCAGCTAAATTAGCAATTGGTTACACATTGGATGAACTCAGAAATGAGATAACTGGAGGAGTAATTCCTGCCTCATTTGAACCGAGCATTGATTATGTAGTAACTAAAATACCCAGGTTTGCATTCGAAAAGTTTAAAGAAGCTGACAGTAAACTAACTACTCAAATGAAATCTGTCGGAGAGGTGATGGCAATTGGAAGAAATTTTCAAGAATCTTTTCAAAAAGCTCTACGTGGGTTAGAGATAGGGATAGATGGCTTAGAAAATCCTGATCTACCGAATCAAGATAATAAGGATAATCTTATAAATCAATTGAGGACTCCCACACCAAATAGAATTCTATACGTAGCAGCAGCTATAAGACAAGGTTTTAAACTTAATGAAATATTTAGCCTAACCCATATTGATTTATGGTTTTTGTCACAAATTGAAGATCTAATAAAAGAAGAGCTAAGACTATGTAAGATCGATAATAAAAAAATAAATATCGATGACCTTGCTAGATTAAAGAAAAAAGGCTTTTCAGATTCATTGCTATCTAGACATCTCAAATGCAATGAAGATTTCATAAGAGAGTTAAGAATTAAAAATAACATCTTGCCAATATTTAAAAGAGTTGATGCATGTGCTGCTGAATTTGAAGCAACAACTGCATATATGTATTCATCTTATGATGATGAGTGTGAGGCAAACCCATCTGATAATAAAAAGATTTTAATATTGGGAGGAGGACCAAATAGAATTGGACAAGGGATAGAATTTGATTATTGCTGTGTACATGCATCTTTAGCTTTAAGGAAAGAAGGCTTTGAAACAATTATGGTTAATTGTAACCCCGAGACTGTATCTACGGATTTTGATATATCTGATAGGCTTTATTTTGAACCTCTAACATTTGAGGATGTAATGTCGATAATTGATGTTGAAAAACCTCATGGAGTCATTGTTCAGTATGGTGGACAAACTCCTTTAAAACTAGCTAATAAACTTAAACAAAATAAAGTTAACATAATAGGTACATCGCCAGAAGCAATTGATCTAGCAGAAGACAGAGAAAAATTTAAAGATTTAGTAGAAAAGCTTGGATTGAAACAACCTAATAATTCTATAGCAACAAATGTTGATGAGGCTTTAAATGTTGCAAATGAAATTGGGTACCCCTTAGTTGTCAGACCATCATATGTTTTGGGTGGAAGAGCAATGGAAATAGTGACAACAGATGATGATTTGAAAAGATATATGGATGAAGCTGTATCGGTTTCAAATGACTCTCCAGTCCTACTCGACAGATTTCTAAATGATGCTATAGAAGTTGATATAGATGTTATTGCTGATGGCAAAGATGTTTTTATAGGAGCCATAATGGAGCATATTGAAGAAGCTGGTATTCACTCCGGTGATTCAGGCTGCTCCATACCTCCGTATACTCTATCAGATGAGATTATGACCCAATTACGAAAACAAGTAACTAAATTAGCTTTGGAGTTAAATGTTATCGGTTTAATGAATACTCAATTCGCTATAAAAGATAATGAAATATTTTTATTAGAAGTCAATCCTCGTGCTTCAAGAACTGCACCATTCGTTTCCAAAGCAATTGGGATTCAGTTGGCAAAAATGGGAGCGTTAGTTATGTCAGGAAAATCATTAAAAGAGCTCAATCTTTCTCATGAGGTCAGCCCAACATACTTCTCAGTTAAAGAAGCTGTTTTACCTTTTGCAAAATTTCCTGAAGTTGATGTACTTTTGGGGCCAGAAATGAAATCTACTGGAGAAGTAATGGGCATAGGACATAGTTTTGGAGAAGCTTACTTCAAAGCTCAAAGAGCAGCTGGAGTTATATTGCCTAAATCAGGAAATGTATTCTTGAGTGTGCGCGATAAAGACAAGCCTGCTGTCTGTGAAATTGCAAAAGATTTACAAAAAATTGGTTTTCAATTGTTTGCAACTAAAGGCACACAAAAATACTTAGATGATAATGGTATCGAATGTAATCAAATCAATAAAGTTAAAGAGGGTCAGCCACATATTGTAGATATGATTAAGAACGGTGATGTACACCTGATAATTAATACTACAGAAGGAGCTCGTTCTATAAATGATTCATTCTCTATTCGAAAAGAAGCAAACAACTATAATGTTTGTTTGACAACTACTATCTCTGGGGCAAAAGCGTTTTGTAAAGCAATTTTATTTATTGATAACTTTGATGCAACTGATATTCAATCTTTACATAAGACGATAGACTACTGATTAAATTTTTTAATATCAATTAAATTTTCACTATGGGCAACCACACATGATATGCATGTATCACCACTTACATTCACACTTGTTCTCATCATATCAAGCAATCTATCAACACCTAACAAGAGTGTTATACCTTCGAGTGGAATGCCTAGTTCTGTTAAAATCAAAGACAACATTATGATTCCAGCGCTCGGTATGCCTGCTGTGCCAATAGAGGCAACAGTCGCAGTTAGTATTATTATTATAAAATCAATTAGTTCTAGTTCAATGCCATAGTAAGCAGCTAAAAAATATGTTGCACATCCTTGCATGATTGCGGTGCCATCCATATTTATAGTAGCACCCAAAGGTACTGAGAACGATGCTAAAGATTTATTTACTCCATATTTGTTAGTTACAATATCTAAAGTAAAAGGTATTGATGCATTACTACTCGAGGTACTAAAAGTAAAAATAATCAGAGATTTTAACTTAGCATAGAATGTTCCAATATCTAGATTTGAGAAAACTTTAAGTAACAAAGAATACGTAAAAGTGAAATGCAATAATAAAACAAGGACAACTATGGAGAAATATTTCATTAAGGGAATAAATACATCTAATCCCTCCATAGAGAACGTTTTTGCAAGCAATGCAAAAACTGCTATAGGTGTAAATGATATTATAATTAAAACCATTTTATTAAAGATTTTGTTTAAGTTATCTATTAAATTTACAAACTCTGGAATTTCATTTTTGATATATGAGGCTGATATACCAATAAAAATAGCAAAACTTAGGACTTGTATTACATTGCCGTCTACCAATGCAGCAAAAAAATTCTGCGGGAAAAGGCTTAAGATGAAATTAGAACTTGGCTCCGCAGCTAGCACTTGTTTAGTATTATTCACGGCATCTATTACTTCTATATTATAATTAACAAAACTAGATATAAATAAAGCTAAGGTGATAGCAATCATGGTTGTGAATATATATAGGGTTAAGGTTTTAATACCCAGTCTCCCTAGTGTATTCACGTCATTAATAGATATTATGCCAGAAATAATAGATACAAATATAAGTGGCAATACAATCATTTTAAGTAATATTAAAAAAATAGATGAAATAGTATGAAAAACTTGGTTAATTAAAATGGATTCTATTAATTGATTTGGTATAAAAAAATTATTTATTAACAGACCAACGACAATTCCAGTCACCATTGAAAATAGTACTTTTTTTGTAAAGCTCATCTAGAATCTAAAGACTATTTAAAGCGGCATCATAATTTGGTTCATTAGCAATCTCTTGAACCAGTTCTGAGTGAATTATTTTTTTATTTTTATCAATCACAATTACAGCCCTAGCAGTGATACCAGATAAAGGGCCATCTACAAGGAGAACTCCATAGTCTTTAGCAAAATTCCTTGATCTCATCATAGATAATGGCTTTACAGAATCAATAGATTCGGTACTACAAAATCTTTTCATAGCAAATGGTAAATCAGCTGATACTGCAAGTATAGCTACATCAGGTAGCATAGATGCTTTTTCATTAAAAATCTTTGTAGATTTCTGACAAACTGGTGTGTCTAAGCTCGGTATAATATTCAGAATGATATTTTTTCCATCATAGCTGGATAGAGTAACATCATTTAAGTCCGAATCTACTAACACAAATTCAGGTGCAGACGACCCAACTTTTGGCACCTCGCCATTAGTATTGATTTTATTTCCTTGAAGTGTAATTTCTGCCATACAACATCATAACAATCTAAATTTATGAATTCAATGTTATAATCCTCGCATATGAGCAAAAGTAACAAAACAAACAATTGGGTCAAAAAACACTCCAAAGATCCTTTTGTCAAAAAATCTCAAAATGATAAGTATAGATCTCGAGCTGCATATAAACTTAAATCTATTAATGAAAAATTTGATATTTTAAAGGATGTCAGGTGTGTTGTAGATCTAGGCTGCGCACCTGGTTCTTGGTTACAGGTTTTACAGGAATACAAGAATATAAGAGAAATCATCGGAATCGATGTTTTAGATCTAGATTTAATCCCTGGAGTACATATATATAAGCAAGATATAAGAGATTATGAATCACTAGACAAGATCTTTATAGAACTAAATATTGTCGTAGACCTTGTATTATCAGATATTGCCCCCAACATAACAGGTATAAGCGATATAGATCAGAGCAATTTTTCTGAAATCGCTGTGACTATAAAGGATTTTTGTAAATCTAGGTTAAAGGTCGGAGGAACAATGGTAATGAAATATTTTCTTGGTAGCAGTTTTGATGAGACTTTAAATAGTCTAGATAATAACTTTAATAAAATTAATGTTTTTAAGCCAACATCATCCAAGAAAAAGAGTAATGAAGTTTACCTTATTTGTATTGATTTCAAAGCCTGATATAGTATTAGACGGTTTATTGAATTGACAAGCATAGAAGTTAAAATATAGAATGATTCTAAGAGAGTAATTAAATTATGAGCGATATAATAAAAAATTTAGTGATTTGGACAGTGATAGCAGTTGTTATCATGTCTCTGTTTAGTGGTATTAGTGGAAGGAATAATGCTGCAGATGAATATAATTATTCTGAATTTATGCAACAAGTCCAAACTAGCCAGGTTGAAGAAGTAACTATATCGGGCATAGAAATTGCCGGAACTCTAAAGTCAGGACAATCGTTCATTACATATAGCCCTGAAACAGATAATTCTGCCCTAGTAGGGGAATTGCTAAATAGTAAAGTAAAAATATCAGGACAAGCACCAGAAAAACAATCATTTCTCGCTCAAATATTTATACATTGGTTCCCATTCTTATTGTTGATAGGTGTATGGATATTCTTTATGAGACAAATGCAAGGCGGAGCTGGCGGAGGCCGTGGAGCGATGTCATTTGGTAAAAGTAAAGCCAAGCTTATGAATGAAGACCAAGTCAAAGTTACATTTAAAGATGTTGCTGGTGTTGAAGAAGCAAAAGAAGAGGTAAAAGAATTAGTTGATTTTCTAAAGGACCCAGGTAAATTTCAGAATTTAGGTGGTCAAATACCACGCGGTGTTCTTATGAATGGTTCTCCAGGCACAGGTAAAACACTTCTGGCTCGTGCTATAGCTGGTGAAGCTAAAGTGCCTTTCTTTACTATATCAGGATCAGATTTTGTAGAAATGTTTGTAGGTGTTGGTGCATCAAGAGTGAGAGACATGTTTGAGCAAGCTAAAAAGCATGCTCCATGTATCATATTCATTGATGAGATTGATGCTGTCGGTAGACATAGAGGTGCTGGCGTTGGAGGCGGACATGATGAAAGAGAGCAAACTTTAAACCAGTTATTAGTTGAGATGGATGGTTTTGAAGGAAATGAGGGCGTTATAGTTATAGCGGCAACAAATAGACCAGATGTACTTGACCCTGCATTATTAAGACCAGGAAGGTTTGATAGACAGGTAACTGTCCCATTGCCTGACATAAGAGGAAGAGAGCAAATATTAAAAGTTCATATGAAGAAGACGCCTATTTCTAATGACGTCAAGCCCAAACTACTTGCTAGGGGAACACCAGGTTTTTCTGGTGCAGATCTAGCAAACTTAGTCAATGAAGCAGCTTTGTTTGCTGCTCGAGCTAGCAAAAAAATTGTTGATATGAGTGATTTTGAAAAAGCTAAAGATAAAATACTAATGGGCGGTGAACGAAAATCTATGGTCATGAACGATGATGAAAGAAAGTTAACCGCTTACCATGAAGCTGGTCATGCCATAGTGGGCAGACTAGTTCCAGATCATGATCCTGTTTATAAAGTTAGTATAATACCTAGAGGAAGAGCTCTTGGGGTCACTATGTTTCTACCAGAAGAAGATAGGTACAGTAACAGCAGACAACGAATTAATAGTATGATTGCTGCATTATTTGGTGGAAGAGTTGCTGAAGAAGAAATCTTTGGAGATGAGGCTGTTACCACTGGTGCATCTAATGATATCGAGAGAGCTACTGCACTTGCAAGAAGCATGGTTACCAAGTGGGGTCTATCCAATAAAATGGGACCACTAGCATATGCTGAAGAGGAGAATGAAGTGTTTCTTGGAAAATCATCTGGTCAACAACAGAAAAGTGTATCAGATGAAACAGCTAGAACAATTGATACAGAGATTAGAAAGATTATTGATACTCAATATTCTCGTGCTACAAAATTAATCAAAGATAACATGGATAAAATGCATCTTATGGCCGACGCATTGATGAAATATGAAACTATTGATAGTAGTCAGATTGATGAGATAATGGATGGCAAAACCCCATCCGCTCCTGAAAGTTGGTCTGATGATGATGACAGCTCTAATACTAGTGGTGGAGTTACTTCTGGATCTAAAGAAAGTCCTGCTACAACCCCAGCATCTTAAATTTAAAAAACATCTAAATACAAAGAAAGCATAAGAATAAACTTATGCTTTCTTTTTATTTAATAACAATTAAACTATTTAGTAATATGCATTGGAATAAAAAGTTTAATTATCCGAACAGTAATCGCGTCATAGTAGATGGATCTAGATATTATAATATTAATGATATAAAACTACCTTCAGTAACAGAGATACTCAAAGCAACAGAGTCTGAAGAAAAAAAGAGCTCATTATTAAAATGGAGACAAAGAGTAGGAAATGAAGAAGCTGATAGAATAATGAAAACATCATCTTCTAGAGGTACTAAAATGCATAAGTACATAGAAGAGTATTTGATTGGACAATCTAATATAGATTTATCTTATGAGACAAATGACGCGCAACTTATGTCTACTAAAATAATCAATGAGGGACTTTGTAATTTAGATGAATTATGGGGTGCTGAAGTAACACTATCTTTCCCTGGATTATATGCTGGCACAGCAGATGCATGTGGCCTATATAATGGAAAAGAAAGTATATTAGATTTTAAACAATCAAATAAACCAAAAAAAAGAGAGTGGATAGAAGATTATTTTTTGCAAATTGCTGCATATGGTCTAGCCCATAATAAAGTATATTCCACGAATGTATCTCAAGGAGTTATTTTAGTTTGCAC
>JAURQW010000025.1 GCA_030835925.1 Gammaproteobacteria bacterium
ACAACTAGTCAACAAAAACATACCAACTACTATTATTATTATATTTTTCATATTCATGCCCAGGGCCGGAGTCGAACCGGCACGAGGTTGCCCTCGAGGGATTTTAAGTCCCTTGCGTCTACCAATTCCGCCACCCGGGCGAGTGTTTATGGATGTAGACATTTTATAATGGTCATACAGACCAACGAAACTAAGTTTATCTTATCACTTAGAACTTATATTGAAAAATGATATTTTTATTAGTTTATAATCAAAAATAAAATTGATGAAAGAATAAGGCTAAGGTCGGAATCGAACCGGCGTTGACGGCTTTGCAGGCCGCTGCATTACCACTCTGCCACTTAGCCATATAGTGATTGTCAGATTGTATCATGTTTGAACAAGAAATCATTAAAGGCTTTATTGATTTATAATTTGGAGCTATTTTTCACCTACTAAACATGACATTTGTTTATTTAATGCAAACTCATTCATTTGATTAATAACATGAATAGATTGTTCTTTAAGATCTTTGATTTGTTTTTCATCAAAATCAACAATGCTCTCTCTCCATAAAAGCGTCGACCAATAATATGTGGCAAATTCTTCAGCTGATGGAAAAGACATCTTAGTATCAACAAATTCTAATCTAGTACTATCTTCTCCAAATATACTCAAAAATAGATCATTAAAGTCTTCCTCAATCCTATGCATTCTCTTTATATCTTCAATATTTCTTTTTTTACCGGTCACTGACAAATTAATTGAATCCAATTCTAGGGCATTTTTTGACGATGGCCCGGTAATCACAAACTTTGAACCATGATTCATATGTTCATATAAATTATTAATTAGATTTTTTGGATCTTGTGTGTAATATATTGAATATATTGAAAATACCCAATCATACTTTTTATTTGAAGGTTTTAGTTCGTCATAGTTTGTAACATTTATAGAAATATTATCCGATAGCGATGAATATTTATTCTTTGCTATATTGATCAGATCTTCGTTTATATCAATTGCATCGAGTTTTCCATCAGGTTTAATAGCATTCCAAAAAAGATCTATAAAGTTTCCATCACCACACCCAAGATCCATGATATTGTCCGATGACTTTATGTTGAATTTTTTTGAAAGCCACTCATGTAGATTAAAATTACTATACTTTGCATGAGCAGAAATCCTATTTTCTAATGCCTTATCAACCTCTTTATAACTATAATCCATTTTATATCCTATATTTTTTATGAAATTTTATCACAAAATAATTATAAAGCATATATGATAAGATATTATTAGATATCTATATATTACCGAGGTAATAGATTATGAATCAAAAATCAATAGCAATGGTTTCAAATAATTATTGGACATTATATAAATTTAGGTATGATGTTATAAAAATGCTCATAGATGAAGGATACATAATCCATCTTATTGCTAAAAATGATTCATATGAAAAAAAATTTAAACATAAAAATATTCATATTCATTTTTTATCTTTAGAGGAACGTGGGAAGAATCTTATTAAAGAGCTAAGAACTTTTGCATCAATTTATATGTTGCATAAAAAAATTAAACCATCTTTAATTTTTAATTTCACATTGAAACCGAATATATATAGTAATTTGTCTGCAATGATCCTAAATATAAAGACGATCTCTATGATAACCGGTTTAGGACATATCTTTATTAAGGCCAATAGTTTCTATAGGAATATTGTGATTCTACTGTTACGCCTTTCTTTAAAAAAGTCATATGAAATATGGTTTACCAATAAGCATGATGAAGAATATTTCAGAAAACTAAAAATTGTTTCGCAACAAAAAACTAGCATTGTTCCAGGTGCGGGTATAATAATTAATAATAGAAATTTTAAGCGTAAGCAAAATAGTGGACCATATATTTTCCTCATGGCATCTAGACTACTTAAAGAAAAAGGTGCAACTGAATTCTTAGATGCTGCAAACTTTTTTAAGAATGATAAATCTAAGCAATTTATTATTGTTGGTGCACATACACCTAATGAAGATCACGTTTCAAAAATATTATTAGATAAAATGAATGAGAATAATATAATAGATTATCTCCCTTATACAGATAATATCGAGTCATTATTTGCAAAAGCTGATTGTGTTGTTCTTCCATCTTATAGAGAGGGGATGTCTACTGTTTTATTAGAGGCTGCATCTCTTAAAATTCCAATAATTACATCAAAAGTCCCAGGTTGTGTAGATATCGTATTAAATGAAAATTACGGGTTTCTATGTAATAAATCTGATACAGAGTCATTGATTAATCAAATAATAAAATTTACTCAAATTAATAATAAAAATCCGCAAAATATTGATATGATGGTCGAGAAGACATTTAAGCATATTTCTGAAAATTTTAATAGATCAGATATCATTGACAAATATAAAGAAATAGCAAGGTCATACTAATGAATTTTTGACCTTATTATGTCATGATAAATATTATTGGGGATAAAAATGAATCTAAAATCAATTTTAATAGTAGTGGCGCATCCAGATGATGAGGCACTTGGAGCTGGGGGATTAATTCATAAATTATCATCAGACGGAATAGAAATTAATTGTATGATATTATCTGGCAATGTTGAGGCAAGATCTACAAAATCATCTAAAGATGAAATTAATTCAAATATAAAAGCTGCGGGAAAGATCTTAGGGATCAATGATCATACAATAGGAGACTTTAAGAATATTGAATTTAATATGTATCCTCACTTAGAAATTGTAAAATTTATTGAAAAAGGAATAGATAAATATAATCCTACAACAATTCTTACTCATCATATGTCAGATATTAATGATGATCATGTCATAACATCAAAGGCATGTTTAGCTGCCTCCAGGTTTTATCAAAGAAGGAATATTAAGAACAATCTAAAAAACCTGCTCACCATGGAGATATTATCATCCACTGACTGGTCATTTCCATCTAGTGATCCTTATCAGCCAAATACATACTGTAGTTTAAGAAAAGAAGATTTAGACAAGAAGATTGATGCTCTTGAAGCATATCAAGATATATTGAGGCCTGATCCTCATCCAAGATCTATTAGCAACATAAAGTCACTAGCATCGATCAGAGGGTCAGAATATGGCTGTAAGTATGCTGAATCTTATCAGTCATTATTCGCATTGATTGAAGAAAATGGAGTATGAGCGAGAAACGGGGCTCAAACCCGCGACCTCAACCTTGGCAAGGTTGCGCTCTATCAACTGAGCTATTCTCGCATCATTAAATCTATTTAATAATAACATTCCATGAGTTTTTTACATAATAAAAAAAAGATATCAATGTTAATAAGGCAGAGATCTGAAGAAGTATAGTCCCAAACCAGTAAACATTATATCCTAGAATAGGAAATTTATATAATAAAAATAACAAGGAAACTAATTGTAAAGTTGTTTTAATTTTAGAAACTAGTAATACAGATAGCTTTTTATTATCACCAACTTCTGCAAGTCTTTGTCTAATAGCTATAACCAAAAACTCTCTGGTTATAATTACCAATGTAGGAATAAGAAAAAAAATATCTTGATTCTCAGAAATCAATAGGATCAATGTGATAATAACTAACAGTTTGTCAGCAATAGGGTCAAGAAACTCACCAAAATTTGTTTGTTGTTTCATATATCTTGCCAGTAGCCCATCAAGATAGTCAGTAATAGATGCTATTAAAAATAAAATAAACGCAAGAAAACGGCTATAATCATCACCTGAAGTAAACAAGAGCACAATAATCGGGATTAAGGCAATCCTCAATATAGTTAAGGCGTTAGGTAAATTTAAGTTCATTCTGCATGTAAATATTTATATATAGTATCAGCTAATTGTAAATTTATTCCAGTAACATTTGCTAAATCCTCAACAGATGACTTTAATACACCCTGTATTCCACCAAAATGTTTTAGAAGCTCTAGTTTTCTAACTTTACCAATCCCTGGTATAGAGTCAAGTTTAGATTCAAATTGCCTTTTTAAACTTTTGTTACGTTGACCTGTGATAGCAAATCTATGAGCTTCATTTCTTATTTTTTGTAATAAGGTAAGCGAATAATTAGATAATGAAAGCGTAATATCTTTAGAGTCTATATCTAAAACTCTATCGTTTTTTGTGTGGCGTTTCTCCCCCTTAACAACACTAAGTAATATAATATTGGAAATTTTCAAGTTATCCAAAACTTCTTTTGCTTGTGTAATTTGCCCCTTTCCGCCATCTAAAACAATTAATTCAGGTAGTGAATTTTCTTTTTTAAGTTTAGATAATCTCCTTGTGAGCACAAATTTCATAGCAGCATAGTCATCAGATTTCTTTATACTAGCTAGATTATATCTCCTATACATTTTTTTATTCGGGCCATTAACGGAATACCATATAGCTGAACCTTGCATATTAGAACCACTCATATGGCTTATATCAAAACATATTGCATTGCGAATTTGAATTTCATATTTTAAATCCTTATTTAAACAAGAAAATATATCAGATCTTAATTTAGTTGACACAACAAGTTTTAGTCGTTCATCTGTATTTAACTCACAAATTTTATACCAATCTTTAAAAGGTTTTCGACTAGGATATATTAATGCAGTTTTTATATTATATTTTTTAAATAAAACATTTTTTAAAGGGTCTAAACTAGTTATACAATCAGGTATGACAATTTTGTCAGGTGGGTGATTGTCAAAATAATACTGACTAATAAAAGACTCAATTATGTTATTTTGAGAATCATTATTTTTAAAATCAAATGTTTTGTTTCCTAGATTAATATTATCTCTAACCATAAAAACATCCACACAGTGATAATTATCTGATGAGCTTATCGTAATGATATCTATATTCTTTTGGCTATTGATTATATTTTTTGAATTTATGATGCTTCTAATTGCTGATATTTTATCTCTTATTTCAGAAGCTTCTTCATAATTTAGCTCCGACGAAAGTTTAGTCATTTTTTTTGTGTAGCTTTTGATTAGATAATCATTTTTACCTTGCAAGAACTTCAGCGCATTGTTTACCAATTGTTCATAATCAGAAGAGTCTATTTTTTTCACACATGGAGCATCACACCTATTAATTTGATATTGTAAGCATGGCTTTTTTCTATTAGCAAAGTATGTGTCATTGCAAGATCGAATTTTAAATATTTTTTGAACAAGATTTAACATATATCTTACATGATTGACTTGAGTATAAGGTCCAAAGAATAAGTCTTTAGACCCTCTACTCTCACCCCTAAAAAATTTGATAGATGGAAACTCATGTGATTTTCTAATTAAAATATAGGGGTAAGATTTATCATCACGTAACAATATATTATATTTTGGTTTAAATTCCTTGATTAATGTATTTTCTAGCAACAAAGCTTCTTCTTCGTTTTTGGTTATAATTGTTTGGATATTATTAACATTTTCAACCAACTTACTTGTTTTAACTGACGTAGCAGATTTGCTAAAGTATGATGTAACTCTTTTTTTTAGATTTAATGCCTTGCCTATATATATAATATTTGAGTGTTTATCTTCAAATTTATATATACCAGGCAAGCTTGTTATATTTTCTAATATATTTTTGATATTTTGATTCATCTATTTGATATAGCCAGATTTAATATATTTATCAACATTGCTAACGTCAATCTTTTGGTATTAATATTCATTTTACTACAATGATAAGAATCAATTAAGACTAGATTTCTATTAATTTTATGAGCGAACCCATGTGAGAATTTATATTTTTGTTTGACAAGAGAATAAGATTTTAAGATTGAATTATGTGAGATGGATCCTAATGCTATAATAACCTTTAAATTATTGAGCGATTCCAATTCTTGTTTTAGATAAATATTGCAATTATTAATCTCTAAAGCATTAGGGTTATTGTTAGGAGGATAACATTTAACAGCATTAGTGATATATGGTTGTAAAAGGTTGTTTTCAAAATTAATTCTCGATAGTTTTATTGCTTTATTTAGTATATCTCCAGAAAAATCACCATTAAATATATGACCAGTTCTATTGGCACCTGTGAGACCTGGAGCAAGCCCTACTATCGCAATTGAAGATTCGTTTCTTTTGATTGGTATTATTGGTCTATTAAAATAGTTAGGATAAATTTTTCTGAGTTTATCAAGATTATTAACAATTCTTGGGCATTTCTTACATGATAATAAATCTTGCATATTAGAATTTGAGTAGTGTTGACCCCCAAGTAAATCCAGCCCCAAATGCTTCTAAAAGAATGGTGTCCTCTTTTTTTAGATCTCCTGATTCAACAGCATAGTCAATTGCTAATGGTATTGAAGCAGCTGATGTGTTCCCATGATTTCCAACAGTCATAATAATTTTTTCACTTGGTAGTGATAATTTTTTTGCAATTGCACTTATTATTCTGCTGTTAGCTTGATGAGGTATTAGCCAATCAACATCATCAATTTTTAGATCATGTTGATCGAGAGTTTCACGAGCAATCTTACCCATAGTATTAACTGCTATCTTAAAAACATCATTACCTTTCATTTCGATGAAGTCTGAGTCAGGATTTACTGTGAGCAAGTCTTTGTAGTTTCCATTAGAACCAATCGTACTTGAAATGATACCTGGATTATTCGATGAACCGATGATCACCGATCCTGCACCATCGCCAAATAAAACACATGTGTTTCTATCACTCCAATCAACTAGTGTGCTCATTTTTTCAGTACCAATAACTAATATATTATTGATAGAATTATTTTTTATATATTTATCAGCAATATCTAAAGCATAAATAAAGCCAGTGCATGCTGCATTAATATCAAAGGCAAAACAATCCTTGATATCTAATTTGTTCTGAAGGAGAACAGCAGTGCTTGGAAAAGCTCTTTCTGGCGTAGTAGTAGCAACTATAATCATATCTATATCTTCAGCATTTATATTAGATTTTTTTATACTTTTTAGTGATGCTTCATATGCCATATCAACGGTTGATTCATTTTCATCTGCTATATGCCTTTGATTTATACCTGTACGTTCAAAAATCCAATTATGAGACGTATCTACCATTTTCTCAAGATCGTAGTTTGTTAGTATTTTTTCAGGTAAATAACTTCCTGTCGAAATTATTCTAGAATATTTTTTACTCATTAGACAACTCTGTTTGTATCAATGACTCTATTTTATTAAGTAATTCATTCTTAACTTCATAATATGCAGTATTTATAGCTTGGCTAAAGGCATAAGAATCTGCACCTCCATGACTTTTCACTACTACACCTTGAAGGCCAACTAGGCTCGCGCCGTTATACTCTCTAGGGTCAACTCTTTGTTTTACTGATTTCAGAACTGGCAAACTAATTAGAGCAGATAATTTTGTAAATATATTTTTGGTAAATTCAGTTTTAATAAAGTGACTAATCACTTTTGCTACTCCTTCTATACTTTTAAGCGCAATATTACCTGCAAAGCCATCAGCGACAACTACATCAAATTTTCCGCTGAACATATCATCTCCTTCAACAAAACCAGCATAATTAAGGTTAGATTTACTAATCAACTGGCCTGCAGACTTGATTGTATCATTTCCTTTGAATTCCTCAGATCCAATATTTAATAACCCTATAACTGGCTTATTATTCAATTCTAATGATTGTACCAAAGCTGAGCCCATTAGAGAAAATTGATACAAATGTTTAGCATTACATTCAACATTTGCTCCAAGATCTAACATATGAAATTGCCCTGACTTTGTTGGAAGTGATCCGCATATTGCAGGTCGGTCTATGCCAGGTATTGTCTTTAAAATTATTTTTGACAGGGCCATTAATGCACCAGTATTGCCAGCACTTACGCATGCATCAGCATCTTTATTTTTAACAGCATTAATAGCTAATCTCATGGATGATTTTTTCTTACCACGTATTGCAGAAATAATTTCATCATCCATATTGATTGATTCTTTTGTATGAAGAATTTTGTATCGTGTGTTTTCAAGTATTTTTATCTTATCAGATATCAAAGGATTGATTTTATCTTGATCTCCAACCAAAATAAGAAATATATCATCAAATTTTTCTATAGATTCTATTGCGGCTGGCACTGATGAGGAAACTCCATGGTCTCCACTCATCATATCTAATGCTATGGTAATTTTTTGATGCATTATAGTTAGTTTACTAAGAATTTACGATGTTTGCGAATCTTCTTGTTTTTCTTTTTTGACTTTAGGGGCGACTATTTCTGACCCTTTATAATAGCCGTCTTTGGCAATATGATGTCTAAGATGCCTAACGCCAGTTGTTTTATCTACGGACATTGCTGGACCTGATAAGCCATGATGAGAGCGTCTCATACCTTTTTTTGACTTAGATTTTCTACTTTTTTGGACTGCCATATTAGAACACCATAAAATATTTTAAAATATACGCTATTCTAAGCAAAAAAGGCTTATCAAGCAATTCATATCTTTACTTTTATACCAAATATACAAAAAATTCATATAAGATTTAAAAATATTAAGCTTTCTGCTAATATTTACCTGAATTAATACAATTAATCAGATATTTCATATGAAGAAACTAATACTAGCCTCAAGCTCAATACATCGAAAAAAATTACTCAGGCAACTAAAATTAAAATTTACTGTAATCAAACCTAATATAGATGAATCTAGAAAAAAAGGAGAGGAGATAAATAAGTTTATCAAACGGTTATCATATCAAAAAGCAATGAAAGTTGCAGCTAACAATACTGATGCAATTGTGATTGGTTCAGACGAAGTTGCTCTTATAGACGGGAAGGTTCTTGGTAAGCCTAAAACTGTTGATAATGCCAAGAAACAGCTAAAGTCTCTATCTGGGAAAAAGATTATATTTAAAACCGGCATATGTGTAATATGTATATCTGAAAATAAGATCTATAAATCTGTAGTCAATTATAGTCTAAAAATGAAAAAACTTAGCAATACTCAAATTGAAAACTATATTAAAAATGAGGATATGCTAAATTGCGCAGGAAGTATTCGTATAGAAGGTCTAGCGATAGGTTTGGTTGAGAAAGCTGAAGGACAAGACCCAACATCAATTATCGGGCTACCGCTCATTCGATTAACAACTTATCTGGAAAAGCTTGGTTATAATGTTATTTAGGTTATGATGAAAAATGATCAAAACCCTTCAAGTTTATTTTTATTTCTTCATTGTGATCATAGTACTTAACATCTCTCTTAGTGATAGTTCCAATTTTTGTAATTTTAATTTTATGCTTCTTTGATAAATATTTTATTTTTCTTGAATCTTTGCTGTTAGCAGTAAAACAAAGCTCATAATCTTCTCCGCCGCCTAATATCGCTTCATATAATCTATTTTTAGGTAGCGCTTTTTTTATAATTGACTTATATGGTATTTTATCAAGGTATATTTTTGCACCACATTTAGTCTCTTTAATAACATTAGATATATCTTTTGCAAGTCCATCTGAAACATCAATACAGCTGGTGGCAAATCTTGAAAGATCTAAACCAAGCTCTATTCTAGGTGTTGGTGTATGCAAATATTTTTTCAGAGAAAGGAATTCTTTTTGTTTATTTTTTATACTTTTAAATATTAATGCTGATCTCGCTGATCCTAAATCGCCAGAAACATATATATCATCTTTTGGTTTAGCTCCGCTCCTATATAGTATTTTATGTTTATTAATTCCTATTACTTGTATGGATATACTCAGAGGTCCTTTATTTGTATCACCTCCAATAAGAGCAACATTATATTTAGTAGTTAGTTTTTTTACACCTCGATAAAATGATTTTATCCAAGAAGAATTTAGGTTTGGGATAGTTATAGCCATAAAGATATATAAAGGATTGCAGCCCATTGCTGCAATATCACTTAAATTCGTCGCTAATGATTTGTAACCAATTTCATACGGCAGATAATCTTTGGAAAAATGTGGTCCAAGCAAGGATGTGTCTGTTGTTACTACGAAAGACTTAGATTTACTTATCTTTATAACAGCGCAGTCATCCCCTATACTTTTTAGCACATCTTTTGATTTAGTTTTGATATTCGATTTTATATAATCTATTATATTTTCTTCATTTTTTATCATAATTATGTAATAAATTTATATATTTGATCCAAGATATTATTTATAAATTTATAGGAATCATCGGTTGAGAATTTCTTGGCAATCAAGACGCTCTCATTGATAGAAACCTTACAAGGGATATCATCGCGATATAAGAACTCACACATCGCAAGCCTTATAATCGCTTTATCAATAGGTGTCAAGCCATCAAGATCAAGATCAGTATTTTCTATGATAAAACTATCTATATACGCTGAATTAATATCCAGTAAATCTAAAAGGTTTTCAAGGTATACATTGTCATAGTTCCTTTTTTCAACAAATGACTCTAAAATTTCTTCAAATGAATAATCAGTTAAGTCTCGTTGATATAAAATTTTAACGATACATTCCCTAGCTAATCTTCTTTCTATTTGATTGCTCACTGTTTATCAAGACTCTCAGTGAGAGATAGCATCTCTATTGATGTCAAAGCAAACTCTTTGCCTTTTCTATACTTCTTGCCTGCTCGCTCAATTGCCTGATCTAGATTATTAGTAGTTAATACTCCATTAATTATTGGAGTCATACGTTCATGACTAATTGAATGCATATTATTAATAATAGAATTGGATAGGTATTCATCATGTTTAGTATCACCTTTAATAATACATCCAACCGCTAATATTAATTTAGGTGAAAATTTATCTATAACCTTCTTCATGGCATACACCAACTCAAATGCACCGGGTACTTCAAGTATCCCTACTGAGTAATGCATATTTTCTGATTTTATGGTTGTTATAAAATCCGCTATTAAACTATCATTTATTTCTTGATGATATTTTGTTGTAATGATAACTATGTCTCTAGAACTTAGTTTTGATAAGTCTTTAAAATCTTCAATATCATCAAGTTCTAAAAAAAGATTATTTGTAGGTATTGTGTTTTTTTTCATTACTTACTGATATATTTTATTACATTCAAACCAAAAGCATTTATACCATGATAAACCTTTGGTGTACTTAATAATATCATATCTTTTACACCAATATCGCTTAAGATTTGTGCTCCAATGCCTACTGTACGATAGTCATCGGTTTTGTGACTCTTGTTAACACGTCTTGTCTTTGTAGTTTTTAAATAATTAATATGGTTTGATGATAAATTCTCTGTTATGAACACCATGGCGCCTTGTTTTGATTTTGAAATCTTTTTAAGAGCACTATCAAGAGGCCATGTCGATAAATTAGTTGATTTGATTGTATCTGTTAAAACATTTTGAACATGGACTCGTACAGTTGTTGGCATAGTACTATCTATTTTATTTTTTATTAATACAAAATGTATAAGTGATGTTAAAGTATCCTTGTAAAATATTGATCTAAATTCACCATAATCTGTAGTAATAGTCTCCTCGCTCACTCTCTTAACAGTCTTTTCATTAGCAGTTTTATACTTGATTAAGTCCTCAATCGTACCAATTTTTAATTTATGTTTTTTAGCAAACGTGATTAGATCTTTTTTTCGGGCCATAGTACCATCTTCGTTCAAAATTTCTACGATAACAGCTGATGGCTCAAGTCCTGCTAATTTTGCAAGATCACATCCTGCCTCAGTATGACCTGCTCTAACAAGCACGCCTCCATCTTTTGCCATGAGAGGAAATATATGTCCTGGTTGAACAAGATCGCTAGACTTTGATTTCTTGGCTACGGCAGTTTGGATAGTTTTGGCTCTATCAGCAGCAGAAATCCCCGTAGTAACACCTTTGGCTGATTCAATCGATACAGTAAAATTTGTCTCTTTTGATGTTTCACCAGTTTTCTTGATTAAAGGTAAGCCTAGTTTTTTACATTTCTGACTAGTTAATGTTAAACATATTAGACCTCTTCCTTTTGATGCCATAAAATTTATATCTTTAGCGGTAACAAATTCAGAAGCCATTACTAAGTCGCCTTCATTTTCTCGATTTTCATCATCCATTATGATTACCATCTTGCCTTTTTTTATAGAATTTATTATTTCTTCGGTTGTGTTAATCATTTTTAAGTTTCTCTAAATGCTTGGTTATATAGTCTACCTCAATATTTACTTTTTGTCCGATCTTATAATATTTAAAGATTGTGTTTTCAAACGTATGAGGAATTATCATCAAATAAACAAGATTATTATCTAATTTGTTAACTGTTAAACTTACACCGTCAATCGTAATGGAGCCTTTATGTATAATATATTTGTCTATATCTGATTTTACCTCTACAACAACCTCCCATGAATCAATTATTTTTTTTAGAGATTTTATCACCCCTATTGTGTCAACATGACCCGTTGTAATATGACCGCTAATAAATTTATTAAGTGTTAGAGGAAATTCAACATTAACAAAATCATTCACAGATAAATCATTAAAAGATGTTAACGATAATGTTTCAGGTGACAAATCATAATAAAATAGATGATTTTTAATTTTTGCAATGGTTAAACATACGCCATTTATGGCAACGCTATCCCCTATTTTTAATGGTAAATCAGAATTATCCATTGATATTGCTATATAGCTTTTATTATTGCTTACTTCAAATTCATGGAGTTGAGCTAATTTTTCTATTATTCCACTAAACATATTTACTCTCTAATGTTAATTTGAGATCTTGATTAATTGTAATCATATCACTTATAGAAAATTTGATCTTCTTAGATAATTTTTCAATATCTTGAATACCAGAAAAAGAAATAGCAGATGAACCTAACATTCTTGGAGAAAAATATAATATTAGCTCATCAACTAATTTTTCCCTTAGAAAAGAGCTCATGAGATTTGATCCTGATTCCAACAGTACACTATTAATATCTTGCTTAGCAAGAAAACGTAAACATTCTTTTATATTTATTTTATTATTATCTGATGATGTTTTAACTAAGATTACATTCGATCGAAATTTTTTTGATGATTGTTTTCTGCTAGTAAAAATATAAACCAACCTACTTTTATCATTAAATATTTTACTATTAATTGGGATTCTAAGATTTCTATCAATTATAGCTATATCTGGCTGTTTAATTATTTTATCTATTAAAATAGAATCTCTTATAGTCATTTGAGGATTATCTCTAAGTACTGTTTTAGATGAGGTAAAAATCAGGGAGCGTGAAGCTCTCTCTTCTTGCACGTCCTTTCTGGAATCAGGAGATGTGATCCATTTACTTGTTCCATTTGACAATGATATTTTACCATCCAGAGATACACCAAATTTAGCAGTGACATGTGGCCTTTTGTTTATAAATTTACTAAAAAATCCTTTGTTCAATTCTAGTGACTCTCTTTTTAGAACCCCGGTCTTAACTTTAATTCCATATTTCCTTAATTGCTTCACGCTTTTTCCATTAACTAGTGGGTTTGGATCTAATGAAGAAATTACAACCCTTGATATTTTGCTTTCTATTATTAGATCAGAGCATGGTGGTGTCCTACCATAATGACAACATGGCTCTAAATTTATATACAAAGTTGCGTCTTTTGATTTTCTTCCTGCTTTTTTAATAGCAACTTGTTCAGCATGAGGTGTGCCTGGTTTTCTATGATAACCAGAGCCGATTATCTTGTTATCTTTAACAATCAGAGCTCCGACCATAGGGTTAGGTTGAACAGTATATTTTCCTTTTGCAGCTAGCAAAAGAACTTCATTCATATAAAATTTATCAGTTTCGTTATTAGTCATTATCTAGTAACTGTTTTTGACGTTTACGCATTTCTGGAGATAAATCTTTTTCTAAGTTTTTTATAAATTTAGTAAAGGAATCCTTATTTTCAAAATTAAGGTAGACAGAAGCAAACCTTAGATATGCTACATGATCGAGCGCCAGCAACTCATTCATAACAATTTCACCTATCAGCTTAGATGGGATTTCTTTTTCAGGAAAAGTTAAACATTTCTGAAAGACATTCTCAAAAGTATTTTCAATATCTTCTATTGGATTAATTCTTTTCTCTAAGGCTAAATTAACACCTTTTTTAATTTTTTCCTCAGAAAATAATTCAGATGACTTATCTGATTTTATAACCCTCGGATACGATAACTCAAAATGCTCATTAGTATTAAAGCGTTTTTGACAAGATATACACTCTCTACGCCTTTTTATAGCATTAGTCTCAGAACTTAGCCTTGAATCAATTACCTTTGTTTCAGGCTCCCCACAAAATGGACAGCGCATTTTAAACCATCCTTACGCAACAGCTTTCTTGTTAGTTGCATATACAGGGAACTGAGATGTTAAATTTAATATTTTCTCTTTGACTGAGTTAATATTAGATTCATTTTCAATATCATCAAGTACATCACATATTAGGTTTCCAAGGACTGTAGTTTCAGCTTCCTTGAAACCTCTTGTGGTTATAGCTGCTGTGCCTAATCTAATTCCGCTAGTGACGAAAGGACTTTGAGGGTCGTTTGGTACTGAATTTTTATTAACAGTTATATTAGCTTTATGCAGTGCTGCGTCAGCTGCCTTACCTGTCAGCCCTTGTTTGACAAGACTCACTAACATTAAATGATTTTTAGTTCCTCCGGAAACTATATCAAAACCTCTGTCCATTATAGTTTTAGCTAAAACATTCGCATTAAGGACTACTTGTTGCATGTATTCTTTAAATTCAGGTTCTAAAGCTTCTTTGAAGGCAACAGCCTTAGCTGCAATAACATGCATTAGCGGTCCACCCTGAGTTCCTGGGAATACAAGAGAATTAAATTTCTTTTCTAAATCAGGGTTTGATTTACAAATAATTATTCCACCTCTTGGGCCTCTAAGTGTCTTATGAGTCGTTGAAGTAACGACATCAGCAAATGGTACAGGTGAAGGATAAACACCACCAGCAATTAATCCAGATACATGAGCCATGTCTACCATGAAGTATGCATTAACTTTCTTTGCAATTTGTGACATTCTTTCCCAATCTATAACTTGTGAGTAAGCAGAAAAACCCGCTACAACCATTTTCGGCTTATGTTCATCAGCTAATTTTTCTATTTCATCATAATCAAGCATACCATTATCATCTATGCCATATTGTATTGCATTGAATAATTTACCAGAAAAGTTAACCTTAGAGCCATGCGTTAAATGTCCACCAGCATCAAGACTCATTCCGAGTATTGTGTCTCCAGCATTAAGTAACGCTAGATACACAGCGGCATTTGCTTGAGATCCTGAATGTGGCTGAACATTCGCGTAATCAGCGCCATATATTTCCTTTAATCTGTCAATTGCCAATTGTTCAGCAACGTCAACATTCTCACAGCCGCCGTAATACCTCTTATTAGGATAACCTTCTGCATATTTGTTTGTGAGCACAGAGCCTTGAGCCTCAAGAACCCTTGGACTTGCATAATTTTCTGACGCAATCAATTCTACGTGTTCTTCTTGTCTTATTATTTCTTTTTTGATGGCATCATTTAGTTCATCATCAAAACCAGCAATTTTCATATCTACGTCAAACATAAGGTCTCCTTTTTCCAAAAATACTATGTGAATCCAAATGAAATATTAACATTTTCTGTTTTTCTTGTAACTAAGTTTCTAGCCCAAAATTATCATCTTCCAGTAATACCTGTGGTTGCTTTACTTCGGCTAAATCATAATACTTTATGTCACTTAAGTATTCTCTGGTAATATCCCATATCGGCTTACCTATCTCTTCTGAGTTAACACTGGCCCATCCACATACTGTATATTTCTTATTATTTATCAACTGTTTACCATCTTTTGTTCGTATATCGCTTAATCTTTTATTTATCTTATTTCGTGGAGTTATTTTATAACTAATACCGGTTGTTCTGACCATATCGCCGCCTTGTTGAAGATATGGGTCCGGATTAAATATATTATCTGCAACATCTTCAAGGATATTCTTTATACTCTCTCCTGTTAATTCTCTTCGATAAACATTAGGGTAAGTTATTGCGGTATGGTTATATATATCTGACATTTTGATTTCTTCGTTAGCCAAGACGGTTGGGCCCCATCTAAATCCAGGAGAAAGTGAAATCTCAGCATCTAAGATATTTGTCATTGAATCACAAATTAATTTATCAAATGATCCATTGAAGTTCCCTCTCCTATAAAGATCGGTATTTGCCTTACCTATTACCTCGTTTAAATGATGGGAATGAGGCTTGGTATATTTCATGATAAGATTATTCATTTCTACAGATGGATTAATCTGATTAGATAGAACAGGTAGCAGCTTGTAACGATAGCTAAACGATGTTGTTTGTATATCCAAATCAAGGACAGAGACAAACTTACCGTTGCAACCTGAGTTTATTACTAATGTTGAATTATGATTATTTTTTACAATTATTGGCTCTGGCAAGACATCATGTGTGTGTCCACCAAAGATTATATCTAACCCGCTTACTTTTGATGCCATTTTTTTATCTACATCTACACCATTGTGAGAAAGCAAAATTATCACAGATGGCTTTTCTTTTTTCTTGATGTTATTAATAAGCACCTGTAATTCAGCATCTCTAATACCAAATGTTAAGTTAGGAATTAATCTTTTTGGGTTTGCGATAGGTGTGTATGGGAAAGCTTGTCCAATTATAGCTACTCTTGCTCCATTTATTACTTTAATAACATAAGGTTGCTGAAAATGATTATCTTCATCTTTAGGTTCTAAGCCATCAAATATTGCTTCTTCAGTAAGTGAAATATTCTGTGCAACGAAATCTCCATTAAAGTTTTTCAAATTATTTATAAAGATTTCTTCGCCATAGGTAAATTCCCAGTGACCAGTCATTACGTCAACGCCTAATAAATTAGAGGCAGCAACCATGTCTCTACCGTTTTCTAAATATGATAAACCACTGCCTTGCCAAGTATCACCACCATCAAGTAATAAGCAATTACCATTGACTTGAGATTTTAATGAGTCAATTAATGTTTTAAGATATGCATATCCTCCAAATTTACCGAACTGTTTTGCATGTTTATTAAAATCGAGGTGTGTATAAGCATGTTTAAGTAGCGAGCTATCAATTGAATAAAAGTTAAGTAATTTTTCACCAACAATATGTGGGGGTCTATTTTTATTTTCACCCACGCCTAAATTAAAATTTGGTTCTCTAAAATACGTTGGTTCTAACTGAGCATGAGTATCTGTTATATGCATTAACCTAAGATTCCCAAAAGGTTTAAGGTTATAATTTACTGTCACATTACCAAAACTCGGTCTTACTATACCTGCTGCGCAACCTGCTAATAAAAATTGAACAAACTCTCTTCTATTCATTAGAAATAATCCTTTTTTTTAGAATCAATATTAAAATAAACATTATTAGATAAATAAAGAATAATAAATAATCTGCTTTAATTATCAGATAATAATGTATAAATGATAGTGGAATAATTATGTAAATCAACCGATGAATTTTGAACCAATTATTCTTCAGGGCTAATTTAGCCTTAATTGTAGAAGTAAAAACAAGAGGCAAGAACAGTAAAAAAGCTATATAGCCAACTTGGATAAATAATAAGCTGGAAAGATCAGCATACAAATACTTCAGGGAAATATTATTATCTATGATATAAAGTAAAAGGTGAACTAAAGTATAGCTAAATGCTGAAAGTCCGAATATTTTTCTGTCAAAAAAGCCCTTTATTGCTTTAAACAATGGTATGAATAATACCATTATTAAAAGAGACATAGAAATATAACCAGTAGAAATTATTAAATAAGATAAAGGATTGATTATGTTGGTATTGAATAGGATGTTGAATATTATAAATATAAGCGGCGTAATAACAAAGGTATAAGTTACAATTATTTGATACATCTTAAAAGAATTTTTCTAGATCCATGCCAGTATATAGATTATTAACAAACTTGCTGTAGCCATTAAACAATAGAGTATCTCTTTTGCCAAATTCTCCAATTCTTCTCTCTCTTTTTTGGCTCCATCTTGGGTGATCTACATATGGATTGACATTTGAATAAAAACCATACTCGTCAGGAGCTTGTTGATTCCAGGTACATATTGGCTCATCTTCTACAAACGAAATCTTTACGATTGATTTAATACTTTTGAATCCATATTTCCATGGAACAATTAATCGAACAGGAGCTCCATTTTGGTTAGGCATAACTTTACCATATAACCCAACAGAAATTAGTGTCAGAGGGTTTAACGCTTCATCCATTCTCAAACCCTCTCTATAGGGCCAATTCAAAACATTCCTTTTTTGGCCGGGTAAATTTACAGGATCAAGAATAGATTCAAAAGATACATATTTAGCATTATACAGAGGTTTAACTTCTTTTAATATATGCCTAAGCTCGAAGCCTATCCAGGGAACAACCATCGACCATGCTTCTACGCATCTCAATCTATATATCCTCTCTTCTAGTTGATATCTTTTTATTAAATCATCCATACTCAGAACAAGTGGCTTTTCTACCAAGCCATCTATAGTTAATGTCCACTCATCAGTTTTTAGTTTATCGGAGTTAAACATAGGATCACGCTTCCCTGAACCTAGCTCATAAAAGTTATTATAAGAAGTAATTTGTTTTATCGTATTTGTCTGTTCATTAGTACTAAATTCAGTATCTTTAATAAAAGGTAAATTTTTTCGGGTTGAAGCAAATAGACTAGAATTTAGTAGAAACGGTATAACTAGACTCGATGACATTATTTTTCTTCTATTTCTGAAATAGATTTCATCAGTTATAGAATTTTCTTTATCTAAATTATACTTATTTGACATTATTTTAACCACTCACGTGCATTAATAAAAAATTTCGTCCATGGGGATATCTGCCAATCTGACGAAATATATGAATATTGATTCATCTCATATAACCTCTCGGGGTGAGGCATAAGAATGGTTACTCTTCCATCATTATTTGTGAAACCATTTGAACCATTTAATGACCCATTAGGATTAAATGGATATCTCATAGAAATCTTATTATTTTGATCCACATAATTAATTATACCTTTTTTACTATCTTTATTATTCATAAATATTGCTCTACCTTCACCATGCGAAACTATCACGGGCAGGATTGATCCCTCCATACCTTTAAAAAAGATAGATTTTGACTTGTTAATCTTGATTCTAGATAATCTAGCTTCAAATTGGTTTGATACATTTCTTACAAACCGTGGCCAATGTAATGTTCCAGGTATTATTTCTTTAAGTTGAGATAACATCTGACAACCATTACAAACACCTAATGCAAACTTATTATGATTAGAAAAGAACAATTCTAAATTATTCCTAATTTTATCATTATATAGAATCTTATTAGACCATCCTGTTCCTGCACCTAAAACATCCCCATATGAAAACCCTCCACATGCGACCAATCCTTCGTACTTATTGATATCTATATCTCCACTGATTAAATCATTTATATGGATATCATGGGTATCAAACCCAGTTTGTATAAAAGAATGCGCCATTTCTTTATGCCCATTAACTCCTTGCTCACGTAGTATTGCAACTTTGGGTTTTCTTGCAAATTTCTTCTTAACTTTTAGAGGGTCTTTCAAATTAAAGCTCAATTTATCCTTTTGTTTGATCATTTTTTTATGAAGATTAATTTTACCCATATACTCATCTTTTGCAGTCTTAGGATTATCTCGAAGCTTCTGAATATCATAAGATAATTTACTCCAATAGCGCCTTATCTCCGAAAGAGATATAATAATATCTTTATTCGACTTAATAGTTATACTTGGTTTAATAGTATTCTTTGTATCTCCTAGATTTATAATAAGATGTTCTAGTTTATAGCTTGAAACTATACTCATAAAATCTTTAGTTCGCTTTTTATTTATTTCAACTACAGCTCCCAGTTCTTCATTAAAAAAGAATTTTTTCATCAAATCATCTGAATAATATCTTTCTAAGCCCTTGTTGATAATAATTGATTTATTTCCCGCGAGAGCCATTTCAGATAACGTAACAAAAAGACCTCCATCGGATTTATCATGATATGATTCAATTAATTTATTTTTATGGAGGTCTTGAATGCATTTGAAAAAATTAATTAAATTATCTTTATTGTCTAGTCTAGGTACGTCGTGACTGATAATATTATGTATTTGATGGAATGATGAGCCGCCTAATCTATTTTTACCATCTCCTAGGTCAATCAAGAATAAATTACCATTTCCTTTTATATCTGGAGACTTATAATCATTAACATCATCTATTGAACTAAAAGCAGAAAGTATCAAGCTCACTGGACTTTCAACTTCGTTAAGAGATTTATTTTGAGACCATGATGTATTCATAGAAAGGGAGTCCTTGCCTACCGGTATAGTTATATCTAAATATTGACAAAGTTCTGAAACTTTTCTTACAGCACTATACAGACCTTCTATTTCATTTTTATTTTTTGATGACGCCATCCAATTGGCTGATATCTTTATTTTAGATAAATCTTTAATATGACTACTAGAAATATTTGTGATTACCTCGCCAAGAGATATCTCTGCAGATGCCTCAGGATCAGAGATAGCGATCATTGGTCTTTCCCCTATCGTCAAAACATGACCGTTTTTAGATCCAATGTTTGAAGATGTGATACCAATATTAGAGACGGGAATCTGATGTGGACCAATCATTTGATCGCGAGATACTAATCCTGTAACAGATCTATCTCCGATTGTAATTAAAAAGCTTTTATCAGACACAGAAGGTAGCATTAGAATATTTTTAGCACTCTCCAAGAAAGATAGTGGTTTTGCATTTTTTTCAGAATTTTCTTTCTTATAACCATTAATATTTATTGATTCGATTGGAGGCTTTCCTAATAAATAATTCATTGGCAAATCAATTACTTTCGTTTTATCATCCAAGTCAAATACTTGTAGATATGGTCTTTTTGTAACATGACCAATTGAAGAGTAAGGGCAATTTTCTCTTTTACATATATTGTCAAATAACGACAGATTATCCTTGTTGACAATGATTACATATCTCTCTTGTGATTCATTACACCATATTTCTAGAGGTGACATTGAGTCTTCACCCAAAGGAATACTGGACATTTTTATATTTGCACCCATTTTTGATTCATGAACAATTTCAGGTACGGCATTACATAGCCCACCCGCGCCTATATCATGGATACTTTTAATCGGAGTACGGTCATTTAGATATATACATTGATTGATAACTTCTTGGCATCGTCGTTCAATTTCAGGGTTGTCTCTTTGAACAGATGAAAAATCTAAATCTTCTGTGCTTGAGCCTGATGATAATGATGAGGCTGCGCCACCGCCAATACCAATTACATATGATGGTCCACCAAGAATTATGACTAAATCACCATCAGATAGTTTCGATTTATATGTATGGTTGTGTCTTATGATTCCTATGCCACCAGCAAGCATAATAGGCTTATGATAGCCAATAGCTTTAACATTTTTATTTTTATTAGAAATTTTGAATTCACAAGTTCTAAAATATCCAAAAATATTTGGTCTGCCAAATTCGTTATTATAGGAAGCAGCACCAATAGGAGCTTCTATTATTATGTCAAGAGCAGACTTAATTCGAGATGGTTTATTAATAGAGGATTTTTCCCAAATATTTTTCTGATCAGGAATATTTAAATTTGATAATGTGTAACCTGTGAAACCAACTTTCGGGAGAGATCCTAATCCAGTAGCACCTTCATCTCTCAATTCACCACCCGATCCTGTAGCTGCACCAGCATGAGGTGATATAGCTGTTGGATGATTATGGGTTTCTGCTTTGATTATATATAGACCACTTTCCGAAATATATTTATATTTTTTTGTAGAAATATCTATAGATAAAAATTTGGTATTATTAGATTTTATAATTGAGCAGTTATCTGTATAGGCCGATACTACATCATTATTGCTTTTTTTGTATGTACGCTTGATCAACTTAAATAATGAAAGTGGTTTGATAGACTTATCAATATTTAACTGTGAATTGAAAATTTTATGTCTACAATGTTCAGAATTAATTTGAGCAAACATCATTAACTCGACATCAGTTGGGGATCTTTTCAACTTTATATACATTTTTTTTAAGTACTCTATCTCCAATGCACTCAAGGCTAAGCCCATTTTTTTATTATAGTTAGCAATTGATTGTAGTGATATATAATTAAGTGCTGATTTCTTTTTAATATTTTCATTAAAAAAAAGATAATTAATTATGTCATTCTTTTTTAAAAATAATAACTCGGTCATTTTATCAAAAAGAACACCTGGGCAAGCTTTAACTTTAGTTAATTGATTTTTGTCAGTAATATCATAAAGTCTCAAATGATCTATCTTTAAAGTATCATCGAAACCACAATTTAGAATTATTTGTCTAGCTTTTTCTGACCATGGAGATTTATAACTTGATCTGTTACCAACAACTATAGAATTTTTTGATATATCCTCCTCGGATAATTGATTGTTACATCTAAGGAGCTTCTTTAAAACTTTAAGCTGATTGCCAGTTAAAGCTGATTTATATGAAAACTTATATATATTCTGATACTTTATCGACACATTGCTAGAACCATTAGAAGCTAATCCAGCTTTATTATCTCTAGTGGAAGCTGAATCTATAAATATATATATTTGATCAGGCATAATTTACTTATATTTTAGTATAAATTTACTTTAATTAGTATTGCATATTGCTAATAGATGATATTGAATATAATATAACGGAACATTTAAGGGGGCGACCTGGTTTCGACGTGGGTTGCAAATCCTGAGGTGCATGTCGAGCTTTTAGTAACTCGTTAAATTACTAAAAAACTATAAACGCTGAAAATAAACCTTTAGCCCTAGCAGCCTAACTGCCGCTAGCTTCACTCA
>JAURQW010000026.1 GCA_030835925.1 Gammaproteobacteria bacterium
AATATTAATGGCATTAATAAATATGCCAACAATAACTTATATACAACATGGAGTTTTACTGTAATGACTGATTGTTTATTTTGTAAAATACAACAGCCCGGCTATGAAAAAGAAATTGTTGATCAAAACGAATTTTTTATAGCAACTAGAGACAGTTATCCTGTAACACCTCTACACACTCTTATAATCCCAAGACGATGTTTTGCTTCTTATTTTGATATGAATAGTGACGAGCAAGCAGCAGTATTTAGTATCCTAAAAAGTCAGCGAGATCAAATTAGAGAGATCGATCCTACTGTGACAGGGTTTAATGTTGGAACCAATGATGGCAAGGATGGAGGGCAGTCTATTTTTCATCTACACATTCATTTATTCCCAAGGAGAAATGGTGATATTGAAAACCCAAGGGGTGGTGTCAGAGGCATTATTCCTTCAAAACAAAAGTATATACGTAAAAATGATTAACCAACTAATCTGATAGCATATAAGTAAAATACTGATTATTTATTATGAGTTTTCATCAAAATCAATCTTGTAAAAATGTTGATTAGCGTCATACTGAAAGAAGGAGGATACTTATGATAATATCTATTCTTGTTTTTTTATTCTTAATCTGGTTATTTTGTTGTGCTTTTAAGGAGAAATAAAATTGAATGAAATAAGCTCAAAAAGAGTCATTGACTGGGATAATCAACTTAGGAAAGAGAGAGATCTTAAAAATCAACTTGGGGACTCATGGTCATTAAGTCAGGTTAAAGAGCTCACAGGAAGCTTTAGAAGATTGACTGTAAAAGATAGAAGTATTATTGGTAAAGGTGTTTTGGAACAATGTGAAGAATTTTATGTTAGTTTAGACGCTCTCGGCAAGAATGCTTACAGTCAAATATGTAAAAAGCGAAGCGCTGCACACTTCTCTATTAATCGTGAAAATTCAAATTTAGATGACGACCCTGCTTATAAAGAATTTGCTAAATATGATAAAGAACTAGAAGAGTTTAAAAAAAATAATGGATGGGACAAATTTAATACTAAGGACTAACTAATGCGAGTTATATTTTTTTTTGTTTTAACATTTCTACCGATATCATCTATTTCTTATGCATCAACTTATGAACATAAAAGCTTTTTATGCAGCACGCAGAGTCATTCGGTAAAAGGTGGTTTTGTGTTTGTAAATAATATAGAGGTGATTAAATACAATATACTTATTAGCAGTAATGGTAAAAACTTTATTAAAAAAACGTTACATTGTTATAAGACAATTGATGATAGAGTACTCATTTCATTAGATAGTTTAGTCAATGGTTGTGGTCAATATCACTCATATATTAACTCTAAGTCTTTAAGGTACAATGTTCCGTTTAAAGATAAAATATTATATGCGCAATGCAAATATTATGATTCAAATCTAGAATCTAAGCTTAAGGAGTCAGTTAATAAATAATCTATCCATAACCATAGAAAATATAAATAATATCACAGACACTAAAGCATCTTCTATTGGCGAGGCAATAGAAACTTCATAATTCCAGATAGTCACTAGCCCATGGCATACATAAAAATGACTATGTTTGCTCTATACATTTAGCATCATTATTTTTTACTGAATTAACATAGCTGCTGACTCTGAATATTTCTATATCTTCAGATAACTTGCTATTTCTAACTATGTCGCCTTCAAGCCATACCTTAATCTCATGATTATTCAGAAGCACAGGTTTTCTATGATGAATTTCTTTAAACTTACTATTGGCCGTTTCGGTAATTACAGCACATCCATTGTCATTGTATATGCCAGCAATATGTATAATCTTATTCCTATTCGTATGATAATAGGGTACTTTTTTATTCTCTCTTCTTTCCCAGTCAAACCATCTCTTCCATTCATACCAACCGTCTGTTAAAAAAACACATCTTCTTGACTCTTTAAAAGATGGCTTCTCATTTAAAGTTTCAATTCTTGCGTTAATTATATTCATAGGCTTTTTTGCCCAACTAGGGGAATATGACCATTTCATTATAATTGGACCGCTAGCTAAGACAAGAACATCAGAAGATGGAGATATATTGTAATTAGGCACGATATCTAGATCATAAAGCTCTTTTATTTGTTTCTTATTTTTTAGTGTAAATCTACCGCACATTTGATTTTCTTAGGTTAATGACATAGACATATATAAATAAATATTGTTACAATCATTGTAGTATTGGAGTGCATATAATGATAGAGCTAAAAAATAATATTTCTAGGTTTTTTAAAAATATATTATTTAATATTATGCGAAAGCGCAAAGAGGTCTTTCCGAAAATATTATCAATTGAATTTACTAGCGCCTGTAATGCTAAATGTATCATGTGTCCACAGCCTGACATGGAACGAAAAAAAGAAAACATGTCTCCTGAAATCTTAGATAAAATTATACAATCATGCAAAGGCAAACCATTAAAAAAAATTAACTTATTTTGGATGGGAGATTCAACCGTTGATAAAAAAATGATTGAAAAGATACGTATAATCAGAAAGGAACTACCAAAAGTAAAACTTTATTTATCAACAAATGCTCAACTACTAGGAGAAGAACGTTCAAGAATATTATTGGATGAAGACTTGTTGGATGTTATTAATTTTGATATTGATGGGTTAACCAAATCAACGTTTGAAGGAATAAGAGTTAGGCTAGATTTTGATGTTGTTACTACTAATGTTAAATACTTTTTAAATTATAAAAAATCACTAAATAAAACTAAGCCAGAAACAAGAGTCACTATTATTGATATGAAACCTACTAAAGATGAAGTCGCAGAATTTGTTGAATATTGGAGCCCGCTTGCAGATAAAGTAGATATTAATCACTATAATACTTGGGGTGGGACACAAGATGAACTTAACTATGATGATTCTCATAAAGATTCAAAACATCAAGATAAGCTTAAAGAAAGCCAAAATGAAAAATTTGATTTTGCTTGCACACATCCTTGGGAAGAGATGGTAATTGGAGCAGACGGTAGAGTTGGGCTTTGTTGTTTAGATCATGAGTTGAGCGAGCAAGTAGGAGATGTTAAATCGCATACTTTGCAACAAATCTGGCAAGGTGAAATCATAAATGAATATCGATCTAAACAATTAAAACTTGACTACCATTCAATAGGTAGTTGTAAAGATTGTAATGCACATACATATCAAAAAAATAAACTTTGGGCAAGATTACAAAAGGCCTAGCATCATATCTCTTTTATAATAACTTCTTTTAAGGTAAAGTAGAGTTTTCGAAGGACATGCTATGAAAAATAACTGGTCAGAACATGAATCAGAACAATTTATAAAAAAATATACGGCTAGAGGACACACAGAAGCGCTTGCTCTGAGAGTATATACGACTCAACTATTAGGCAAAAATCCAAAACTAGTTCTTCATGGCGGTGGCAATAGCTCTGTAAAAACTGAAGTAAAAGACATTGATTCTAAAACTTATAAAGTTCTATGTGTTAAAGGTAGTGGTTGGGATATGGGCGATATTGAGCCGGAAGGTCTGCCAGCTGTTAAGTTGGATCCTTTGTTGAGCATGATAAATAAAAAAAAGTTGTCTGATGAAGATATGGTAAATTTTCAAAAAAGAAATTTACTTAATATTAAGTCCCCAAACCCTTCTGTTGAAACTTTTTTACATGCTTTTTTGCCACATAAGTTCGTTGATCATACTCATGCTGATGCAATTCTAGATATTACAAATCGGCCAGATGGCTTGAAGCAGTGTAAAAAAATATTTGACCAAAAAGTTGGTTATGTGCCATATATTATGCCTGGTTTTTTGTTAGCAAAAAAAGTATATGAAACTTATCTGGAAAACCCAGATGTAAATTGCTTAATCCTATTAAATCATGGGATTTTTACATTTAGTAATAGCGCAAAAGAATCTTATGATCTAATGATAAAAAATGTGACTATTGCTGAATCAGCTATAAGAAAAATGAAAAACAAAAAGCTCAGACAAATTAAGCCTTTTAAAAATACTTTGAGGCCTGCTGATATTGCCCCTGTTCTTAGAGGACTTCTCACAGATAAAAAGAAAAATGATTCATTTGTTATAAATTATAGAATTAATAAAGACATTAAATATTTTATGAATGGTATAGATGTAAAAAAATATTCAAAACGCGGTACAGTCACGCCGGATCATGTTATAAGAATTAAGCCTTACCCGCTCATTATTGATATTGACTCAAAAGATGATCTAACTAGCTTTTCAAAAAAAGCTGATATTGAATTAAAAAAATATAAGACTAGTTACATCAGTTATTTTAAAAAAAATAGCAAAGGCAAGGGATTAACTATGTTAGACCCATTTCCAAGAGTAATTTATGTAACGGGAATTGGGATGTTTAGTGTGGGCACTAATTATAGTGCTGCATTGATAGCAGGAGACGTAGCTGAAACAAATGCAAGGGTCATCACATCTGTGGAAGAAACATCAACTTTTAAGACTATTAAAGAAAAAGATATATTTGACATTGAGTACTGGTCATTAGAACAAGCTAAGATAAATAAAAGCAAAAAAACCCTACAAGGCAAGATAGTAGTGATAACTGGAAGTCTTGGTACTATAGGGTTTGAAACTTATAAGTTGTTTAAAGCTCAGGGCGCAGAAGTAGTTTTATTAGATAATAATGAAAGTAAAATTAAGAAAATACAATCATCAATTCCAGATTTATGTTTACATGCAGATGTAACAAGCAGATCAAGTATTCAAAAGGCCTTTAAGATTATATGTCAGAGATTTGGGGGAATTGACATCTTAATTTCTAATGCTGGTTCTATTTATGATGGCCCCATAGCTGATGTTTCAGATAATGAACTTAAAAAATCATTTGATGATAATTTTTTCTCTCACCAAATATGTGCTTCTGAGGCTGTAAAAATATTTCTTTCACAAAAATCTAAAGGTTGTTTGCTTTTTAATATTTCTAAACAATCAGTGAACCCTGGGCTAAACTTTGGGTCATATGGATTACCTAAAACTGCACTACTTGGATTATGTAAGCAGTATGCGCTCGATTATGGTAAGTATGGTATTAGATCAAACGGAGTTAATGCTGATAGAATTAAAAGCGGAATACTTAATACTTCAATGATTAATAGTAGAGCAAAAGCTAGAAAAGTAACTATGAAAGATTATATGAAAGGCAATTTATTATTAAATGAAGTAACAGCGTACGACGTAGCAATGGCTTTTTTCCACCTAGCAGTTTCTAAAAAATCAACAGGAGCAGTTTTAACTGTTGATGGTGGCAATATTGCTGCATCAATGAGATAGTCTCACTTTTTACTAGTCGAATGATAATTTGACAAACCTTCAGCTGAACTCTCAAAAATTCCTTTCTCTGTTATGAGTTTGGTTATTAATCTTCCAGGTGTAACATCAAAAGCAGGATTCAGGGCAGTGCAGTCTTTGGGAAAAATTCTTATTCTTTTTAATACATTACTGTCATCTATGCCAACGACGTGAGTCAGTTCATCTGGTGCTCGATACTCAATCATATTTTTAGAAACTTTATCATTTTTAGAATCTATTGTGGTTCCAGGAAGGGCTACATAAAATGGAATATTGTTATCAAAAGCAGCTAATGCTTTTAAGTATGTGCCAATCTTATTTATCACATCACCGTTCGCTAATACCCTATCTGTGCCTGTAATGCACATATCAACCTCGCCCTGTCTCATTAATAATCCGCCAGCATTATCTGAAATTATAGTATTTGGTACACCCTCATTTGTTAGCTCATAGGAAGTCAGAGAAGCACCTTGATTTCTTGGACGTGTTTCATCGACCCAAACATGGATTTTAATACCATCTTTTAGGGCATGATAAATTGGAGATGTGGCTGTACCCCAATCAATAGTAGCTAACCATCCTGCATTACAATGTGTAAGTATATTTACCTTTTCTATATCATTTTTTTGTATGTATTCTGAAATGATCTTTTTTCCATATAGGCCTATTAGTCGACAGCATTCTTCATCTTCAAGACAAATATTTTTTGCTATCTCTAGAGACGCTTCGTAACGATCCTTTTTTTGTAAACTATTGAGTTTATCATTCATTATAGTTACTGATGATTTAAGGTTAACAGCTGTTGGTCTAGTGGCAATTAACCTTTTAGAAGATTCTATTAGATTTTTATCTGATGGATCATCTTTCATTGCTAAAACTATTCCAAATGCTGCAGCCCCTCCAATCAATGGCGCGCCTCTTACTTGCATTGTTTTAATAGCAGTGATTATATCTTCTAGTTTATATAAAGATATAATATCTAATGAATGAGGTAATTTTGTTTGATCTATAATTCCAACTGATTTGTCTTCATTAAACCAAATTGTTTTATAACTTTTATTATCAATCCTCATTTTTTGAAAATAAAACTCTACCAGCAATTGTTTTTAACTTATTTTTAGTTTTTTCTGTCATTTTATCTGGCGCTGTAATTATTGCAGTATCTAGACATGTATGTGTATCATCATTCTCATTTACTATGAACTCAAAATTATTAATAATATCTTTGATCATACTTCTAGCTTTCCCAGCATTATCTTGTAATACTTTTATAATCATATCAATGTCAACATGATCATGACTAGGATGCCAGCAATCAAAATCTGTTACCATTGCAACAGTGCAATATCTAATCTCTGCTTCTTTTGCAAGTTTAGCTTCAGGCATATTTGTCATGCCAATTACATCAACACCCCATGACTTATAAAGATTTGATTCAGCTTTGCTCGAAAACTGCGGCCCTTCCATCGCTAAGTAAATGCCTCCTGATTGGTAGTCAACTTTAAGGCGATCAAGCGCTGAACCACAAAGTCTTATAAGATCATTGCTAGTAGGTTGAGCCATAGATACATGAGCAACAATCTCTTCATCAAAGAATGTATTAGTTCGCGTATAAGTTCTGTCTATAAACTGGTCAATTAAAACAAATTTGCCCGGCGGCAATTCTTCTTTTAAAGAACCTACGGCTGAAACTGAAATGATATCGGTAACACCCTTTTGTTTAAGAGCATCTATATTAGCCCTAAAATTTATATTAGATGGTGAAACAGTATGACCCCTGCCATGTCTTGGCATAAAATATACTTCTTGATCATTAAACTTGAGATTTAATATTTGATCAGAAGGATTACCCCATGGTGTTTTGATAGTTTCCCACGATGATTCAGAAAATCCATCAATTTCATATAAACCACTTCCTCCAATTATGCCTAGTTTTTTTTTCAATTTTAACCTTCTGCTTTCATAATACTAAAAACTTTATACCCTTTATTTTCAAGGATACTCGCTCCATTCAAATTATAAAGATCAATAACAAACATGAAGCTGATCCCTTTTAATGACATGTTTTCAACTAATTTAGCTGCGGCAATAGCCGTACCACCAGTTGCAATCAAATCATCAACTATTAAAATCTTATCCCTTTTTAAAATACTATTTTTTTGTAGTTCTACTTGGTCAAAGCCATATTCCAGCTTATATTTCTTTTTATACACAGGGCCAGGGAGCTTCCCTTTTTTTCTAATAGGTATAAATGGAATTTTATTCTTATTAGATACAATTGATCCAAAAATAAATCCTCTAGCATCTATTCCAACAATCTTTGTTATTTTTTCTTTTTTAACTATTTTACTAATTTCATCTACAATCTTTTTTAGTAAATGTGGTTTCCCAATTAATGAAAATATATCTTGAAACATAATACCTTTTTTCGGAAAATCAGGTATCACCCTTATGTTTTTTTTAAGTAGATTTTCTAATTCATTTTTCATTAATTTATTTCAACTTATCTAGTAATAACTTTTTTTTGTCATTAAATTCAATTTCTGTCAAAATTCCCTCATCTTTTAAATTTGATAGCATCCTAATTTGCTTAATTATATCTTCATTGCCGCCTTCTGAAAAACCATAATCAAAGTCTCCTTTCAGTAATCGACTAACAAAAGAATTTTCTTTCTCATCTAATGTTTTTTTTGAGATATTCATTTTATTATTTGCGTTTGGTCTAGAGACAGTATCTGTCTTAGCAAACTGAGGCAGAGCAAAAACTAAAATAAATACAAATATTAAAAATTTAAACATTTTTCAAAAGACCCTAAGAATAATTATCATTATTATATTATATTATTTATTAGATAAATTTACTATTTAAATAGATGTTGTTATCATGGACTATGGCAATAAAAAATAAAGATAAAATCATAGATATATTAAATGAAATCATGAAATATGAGCTCTCTGGTGTGGTGAGATATACCCACTACGCATTAATGGTTACCGGAAGAGATCGTTTGAGCCTTACACAATTTTTTAAAGAACAAGCAACTGAATCTTTGCTACATGCTCAACAAGCTGGTGAACTTGTCACTGGTCTGGGCGGACATCCATCTTTGGAAATTTCGATCATTGAAGAATCAAACAAACATAATTCTATCGAGCTCCTTAATGAGAGTGCAGCGCACGAAAAAAATGCAGTTTCATTATATAAGGACCTTGTGAATGAGGTTGATGGAGAAAGTATATATTTAGAAGAGTATGGTAGAGAAATGATAAAAACGGAAGAGATACACAGCATAGAAATTCAGAAAATGCTTAAAGATTTCAGTGTTTAGATTTTTTTCAGAAACTTAATTATTTCTTCAAACGTAATCTCAGTAGCATGCGGACTGTATTTTACATATACACCATTTGTTGAACACTCTGATAGTTTTGCGGCTGATTCTTTTGGCCCTGTAATTTTTTGATTCGATAAAGACATGATCTCGCCTCTGTTTGAAACTGTCAGTGTACAGTCATCATTAATTATATGTAGACTTGGGTAGTTTTCAAATTCAAAACCAAAAAACAGAAAAGGGTTATCATACCCATGTCTTGCTCCCTCTAATGAAATGAGGTTGATATTATTATCATCTCGATTGAATTTTTCATATATGTTGATACAAGCTCTTTCTGGTGTCAAATCATCATCACGACCCGTTAACATTAATAATGGGTTATTTAACACAGAGTCCTTATCGAATGTAAACCCACAATAAGGGTATATAGCAACACTTGAATCAAAAATATATCTACCATCATCAATTAAGTCAGTGACCCTTTTAAAGTGGGATAGTATAGGTCCAACACCACCTTGTGACCAACCAATATATGATACTTTGTTTATTTTAGGGTGGCTCTTAATTAACTTTAATGCTTTATATGAGTCATTCATAAATGTTATGCCTGACACTTTTGAAAATGTTTTATCATATCTTATATTTCTTGCTTTATAATGATCTAGTTGAAATACGACATAACCGTTTTTATTGAGTAATTCAACATACGCTTTATGATATTTTCTAACACCACCAGAACCATGTGACAAAATCACTGCATCATATTTATCTTTTTTGATTTTTGGGAAACTTAAGTTTCCATATATAATTATATTTGGCTTGCCACTATAATTTAAGTCATAACTGTCTACTGATTCAAAACATATTTGTTGATTAGACTCGGTATTTATTGTCTTATAAATTTTTGACGAACTATCACATGGATTTATTTTGTTACTTGTGCACCCTGATATAAAAATCGTTACCAGTAATATCCATATTAGCTTAGTAGTTTTAAACATGAGCAAGTAAAATCTATAGTGTAGCAGCTTTCATACTAGTGGCTATTTTGATAGCCTCGAATAATTGATTGTCTTTATTGTATGGCTCTGGGAGTTTTACATCTTTGTCATTCTCCCTCTCTATTTTTATATCTGGTTCTATGCCCTGAGTATGAATGTCTCTGCCAAATGGCGTATAGTATCTAGCAGTGGTTAATTTTAAAGCAGAACCATCAGATAACTCCTGGATGGTTTGAACAGATGCTTTTCCATAAGATTTAGTTCCAACAATTTTAGCTCGTTTATGATCTTGTAATGCACCAGCTACAATTTCTGACGCAGAAGCAGAACCTTCATTTATCATTACTATTAATGGCAAACCACTAGAAATATCTTGAGCTGTAGCCTTATATTCTAGTTTAGAATTAAGAGTTCTCCCTTTTGTATAAACAATCTTTCCCTCTTTTAAAAACAAGTCTGTAATTCCCACAGCTGACCCAAGAACCCCTCCAGGGTTATTTCTCAGATCTAAGATAATAGCCGCAAGCTCTTTATCAGTACTTTTCTTAAGTGTATAAAGTGCGCTTTTTAAATCATTCGTAGAATTTGATTGAAAGCTAGAAAGCCTCAGATACGCAATATTCTCATCAAATATTTTTGTCTTGATTCCTTTTGATACAATGATTTGTCTTACAAGGTCAATAACTATAGGAGCGCCAACTTTTTTTCTTAGAATTGTTACTTGAACATTTGTACCCGGTTCACCCCTCATAAGTTTAACGGCCTCGCCTATATCCATATCTTTTAGGGATTTGTCATCGACTTTTATGATTAAGTCTCCAGCTTCAATGCCAGCTTTTTGAGCAGGGGTATCATCAATAGGCGAGATAACTTTTACAAAACTATCTTCTGTAGTTATTTCTATACCTAGTCCTCCAAATTTACCAGTTGTCCCAATTTTAAGCTCATTGAAGTCATCATTACTAAGAAAAGATGAATGGGGATCTAGTCCAGAAACCATCCCTTTAATTGCAGCTTTAAAGAGTATTTCATCATCCACATCATCTACATATTGCTCTTTAATTCTATTAAAAACATCCACAAACTGTTCAATATTTTCAGCAGGAACTCTCTCTGAAGAATGTAAATTATTATTAGGCAAGCCAATATTACTTATCAATAATATGATAATTAGGCTGAATTGGACTTTTTTTATATAATTGCTCATAAAATATTTATTTTAAGATAATAATACCATTATATTCCTTTATTATCTTATTAGTTTTGTCTAATATAGGTATATATTAATAAATATAAATACCAAATATGGACACTGAAAATCTAGAAAATAATATTAATGATAACCTGGCTCATTTAGATCAACAAGTTCAGGATGATGTAGAGACGGCTTCAAGATCCTTGAAGGCAATGTCTCATCCGTTACGCTTAATGATTTTGTGTAAATTAGGAGAAGATGAATTTAGCGTACAAGATATCGTTGATAATGTAGGCACTTCGCAAAGTAATATATCTCAGCACCTGGCAATACTTAGAGATAAGGGAATTTTATCTGCAAGGAAATCAGCCAATAAAGTATTCTATAAGGTAAGTGATATTAAAACATTAAAATTAATTGAAATGATGCGCGAAGTATTCTGTTCGCACCCAAAATAAAAAGAGTAGAAAATTGCTAGAATTTATTGCAGACAATATAATTTTATTTATAGCCCTAGTAATATTGTTATTCTTAATAATAAGTTTAGAATCAAAGCAGCTTTTTGGAAAAGTAAAGCCAATTAATCATGATAAGCTTACACAGCTACTAAACAGCACAAAGGTTGTTTTATTTGATTTAAGAGATAATGGTGAATATTTAAAGGGTCATATTGTATCAGCAAAAAATATCACATTTGATGACATTGAATCATACAAGATCAAGAATGAGATTACTTTAGTGACCTATGCAGCATCAGATTCAGATGCCCAAAAGGCCGCAACGGCCTTCTTTAGTAAAGGCGTACAAGAAGTTTTTTACTTAGAAGGCGGAATAAATTCTTGGGTTGAAAATAACATGCCTTTATCAGGAGAAAAATAAAATGGAAGCAAAAGAAATTAAATTTTTTGTTAAAAGAATATTTACGAAGGATTTATCATTAGAATCACCTGAATCACCTTCAATATTTGATAATATTAAATCGACACCTAAGGTGGCATTCAATCTAAATACAACTATTACAGAAATAAATGAAACATCCTATGATATAACTTTGGAAATAACCGTAAAAGCTGAAACTGATAATACTGTTATTTATATGGTTGAGCTCAAACAATCAGGTCTATTTATAATTGATGGCGCAGATGATGAATTAAAAGATGGATTTTTAAATATCAGATGCCCCGAGGTGCTTTTCCCATATGCAAGAGAAACCATTTCATCTCTAATTCAAAAAGCCGGATTCCCTCCTATATTTATTGCGCCTATTGATTTTAATGCTCTTTATCAACAAGAGCTCTCAAAAAAAACAAAACAATAAATGGCTTTGTTTAGAATATTTGGAGCTGGTGAGTGGGGATTAGCTGTAGCCAATCATCTGTCCATACAAAATAACTTAGTAGAAATATATTTGAGAGATATTGATAAAGTCGATTCATATAAGACCAATAAAATTCATAAAAATCTAGATATTAAATTTGGCAAGAATATATCTTTTTTTAATCTTAATAAGGTTAGTGAAATCAGCTATGATATTAACATTATTAATATCATAGCCACATCAAGTTCTGGGTTTCTAAATATTATTACAGACAATATTGATTATTTTAAAAAAACACAATCACTAACATGGTTAACAAAAGGTTTAGATCATACATCAGGCTCTTTTTTTCACCAGATTCTAGATGATCTGCTTCCAGATAAGATAGATAAATGCATTATTTCAGGACCTAGTTTTGCAATAGATTTAGTTAATAAAAAAAATATTAAAGTTAGCATAGCGTCTACTGATGATCACTTAACCGAAGTATTGATAAATGCTATGAATACAGATAATTTTACTCTTCTACAAACTCGTGATTTTATAGGGGTTGAAGTTTCAGGAGTCCTAAAAAATATTTCTGCAATACTAGCTGGTTCATTAACCGTAAACGAGTTTCCGGATGAATATGTGCATGAATTGATTTCAATTTCACAACAGGAGGTATATAGAATCTCTAAGTTAATCATGGCTAACAGTCGTGGTTATGAGGTCTCAGATAGTGAAATGAAAAAAACACTTAATAGCCCAGCATGCCTGGGTGATCTTGAACTTACATGTTTCTATAACACTTCAAGAAATCGTCAACTAGGATTGAAGTTGTCTAGGGACTGTAACATTAAAAAGCTTCTTTCAAATATCGGCACAGTTGAAGGATATTTGTCAACTGGGACATTATCTAAAAACAAAGTAATCTATAGTGAAAGCAAAATCATTAAGTCTGCTTATGATATATTATATAATCATATAGAGCCTAGAAGAATTTTAGAAGGCCTATATAACTAAGTGTTTTTGGCTTTACGTGCTAGAGTATTTCTGCCCCAGCCAAGTAACTTAGCAGCTTCAAGTTTTATTCCATTAGATGCTCTTAGGGACTCATCTATTAATATCTTCTCGATTTCACTATTTACCTTTTTGAGAATATTCTTATCTGATCCAATTTCTGATCTTATAAAATCTTCTAGACTAGCTTGCCAGTTTAAATCATGTGATTTTTGATTTTCATAAAGACCTTTATCACTAAATATGTCCTGAGGTAAGTCATCCATGCTTATAATTGATGACGCTGACATGACTGTTAGATATCTACAGGTATTTTCAAGCTGTCTTATATTACCGGGCCAATCAAAGGCCTCTAAAAAAGCCATAGTTTTTTTGTTAATCGTTTTATGTTCTGTATTCAATTCAATGGCAGCAGTTTTTAAAAAGTGTGAAATAAGAGAAGGTATATCTTCTTTCCTCTTTCTTAAGGGCGGTAATTCAAGTTTAAAAACATTCAACCTATGATATAGATCTTCTCTGAACTTTGATGTCTTTATTAATTCTTCAATTGATTGATTCGTTGCAGCGATTATTCTAACATCTGACTTTATAGGTTTGTGCCCACCAACTCTATAGAACTCTTGACTAGACAAAACCCTCAGTAGCCGAGTTTGAAGTTCAGGATGCATATCGCCTATTTCGTCTAAAAACAAAGTCCCACCAAGAGCCTGTTCAAATCTTCCTATCCGTTGTGCTTGTGCTCCAGTAAAGGCGCCCTTTTCATGACCAAAGAGTTCTGACTCTAATAGTTCATGTGGTATAGCTGCTACGTTAATTGCTATAAATGGCTTGTCTTTCCTTAGACTATTGTCATGAACAGCTTGAGCTATTAACTCTTTACCTGTGCCAGACTCTCCTCTTATTAAGACCGTAATATCTGAATTTGATATTTTTCCTATTGCCCTGAAAACATTTTGCAAGGATACTGCCTGACCTACGATATTTGATGATTTTTTGATTGTAGAGTCTTCTAAAACACCTTCGATATTTTCAGCATTCTTCACTGCTTTCATAGCTAATGCTTTAATAGTATCAACATCAAAAGGTTTTGGAAGATATTCAAAAGCACCCCCTTTATAGGCCGACAACGCATTATCAATATCAGAGTGTGCTGTAATTACAATTGTAGGTAACCCAGGATATCTTTCTGATACTTTTTGTAATAACTCTAAGCCTGATACGCCAGGCATTTTAATATCAGTAATAATAAGATCAGGTTTTTCAGAATTTAATGCTAGAAGGGCTTCTGATCCATTTGGAAAAGTTTCAATTATAAAATCATCTTCCAATGCACTTCTACAGATGGTTCTAATGCTTTCTTCATCATCAACAACCCAAAGTTTATATTTATTCATTGTCGCTCCATGGAAGAATAATTGAAAATATGGTTTCTTTATTTTTGCTCTTACACTCAATTATCCCTTTGTTTTCAATAATTATTGATTGAGCAATAGTTAGCCCTAAACCCATTCCTTCATTCTTTGTGGTTACCATAGGATAAAATATCTCTTTCAGTTTCTCTTCAGGTATTCCGATTCCATTATCAATAACATCAATTTTAACAACAAGGTCATGTTTTATATCACCAATTGTATATTTAAATATTGGTCTTGTTTTTATGACAATTTTGCCATTCTTATTAATTGCTTGGATCGCATTTCTGAGTATATTAATTAGTGATTGGATAATTTGATGTCTATCAAGAGTTAGCTGAGGTATACTCGGATCATAGTCTTTGATGAAATTTACATTTACATTATCAACATCATATTTAAATAGTTCTATCACATGTTCGGTGACCTCATGAATGTTTATCATTTCTTTATCAGACTTAGGGATGGGAGATGCCATCGCATTAATTAATTTTAGTAATCTTTCAGATTCTTTCTTAATTATTTTAGTAAATTTTCCTTGAGATTCATCTGTAAGAGTTTTGTCTAACAACTGGGCTGCCCCCATTATACCTCCCAGCGGATTCTTAATTTCATGAGATAGGCCTTTAACCATTTCTCTCGTAGCTTTCTGCTGATCTATTAAGTTCTGGTCGAGCGATATATCATATAGCCTCCCAGTTTCATTCATCTCCATCAAAATATATTGATTGTTTCCAGAATTATAGCTTGATATATTGCAGTCAACCATTCTTTCCAAGCGATCAAAATTCTTAAACTTAAGGTCTCTCAACACAACTGATTGAAAATTATCTCTTACTTTTTTTAAATAAGTTGTAAGGCTAACATTCTTGCATTGAAGCTTTTCTATATCTTTCATGGTCGAAGATGACCCAAGCAAGTCAATCGCTGACGTGTTCGTATAAATATAGTTAAAATTCACATCAAATATTAAAATCGCAGTTCGCAAATTTTCTAATACGTCATAATTAACGTTTATTTCTTTAATATTTTTTTTATGTATATTTATACTCATGATGCTTTATTTACTGCCCTCCTTGCAGAGGGCAGTTACTATGTTATAAACTGTAGTACATTTCAAACTCACAAGGATGCGTTGATTGTCTGAGACGTTGTACTTCTTCGTATTTAAGTGCAATATAAGAGTTAATCATCTTATCGGTGAATACGCCACCAGCTTTTAAAAAGTCCCTATCTTTATCTAATGCCTCAAGAGCTACATCTAAACCAGGGGCAACAGTTGGAAGCATTTTTTCTTCCTCAGTTGTCAGTTCAAATAAGTCTTGGTCCATAGCTTCACCGGGGTTGATCTTATTTTTGATCCCATCAAGACCAGCCATCATTAGAGCACTAAATGCTAGATATGGGTTTGCTGTAGAATCAGGAAATCTTACTTCTATACGTCTAGCTTTATCGCTCATAACATAAGGAATTCTGATAGCAGCTGACCTATTACGAGCTGAATAAGTCAAGATCACAGGTGCCTCAAAACCAGGTATTAACCTTTTATAGCTATTAGTTGAAGCATTTGTAAAAGCATTTAATGCTCTAGCATGTTTTATTATCCCACCAATATAATTTAGTGCCTCATCTGACATATTCCCATATTTGTCTCCTGCAAATATATTTTTCCCATCTTTTGATAGAGACATATGAACATGCATGCCAGTCCCATTGTCTCCAACTAAAGGTTTTGGCATAAATGTGGCTGTTTTCCCATATGCATGTGCGACATTCATTACTGCATATTTATACTTTTGTACTTCGTCTGCTTTAGAAACTAGTGTATTAAAGACAGTTCCAATCTCACATTGTCCAGCTGTTGCAACCTCATGATGATGTACTTCACACGGTACTCCCATTTCTTGACAAGTTGTTACCATTGCAGATCTGCAATCTTGTAGTGCATCTACTGGCGGGACAGGAAAGTAACCCCCTTTAACAAGCGGTCTATGTCCCATATTACCTTCTTCATAAGATTTACCACTGTTATAACAAGCTTCTGTAGAATCTACAGAAAAGAATGAACTTCCTAACTTATCTTCAAATTTTACATCGTCAAAAATAAAAAATTCATTTTCTGGACCAAAGAATGCTTGATCAGCTATTCCTGTTTCTTTTAGATACGCTTCAGCTTTTTTAGCAATTGATCGCGGATCTTTTTCGTATGGTTTACCATCTGCTGGTTCAATAACATCACACGATACTATCAAAGTTGGTTCATCAAAAAAAGGATCCATTATTGCTGTGCTTGGGTCAGGCATTAGAATCATGTCTGATTCATTAATATCTTTCCATCCAGCTATAGATGACCCATCAAACATTTTGCCTTCAGCAAAATCAGTTTTGATTCCATCTTCATTAGCAGTAACAGTCACATGCTGTTCTTTACCGTTGGTGTTAGTAAAGCGATAGTCAATAAATTTAACCTCTTTCTCCTTTACTATTTTTAGTACATCCTCGACACTCATTTGTTTACTCCTCTACGTTATTTGTGTACTAATATAACTGCATGTATCATGCCAACACATATTATTAAAATTTGTAATGATTTAGTGCATATCAATTGTAGTTTATACATATATGCACTATTATAGATCATTCAAGTGCACTGTTAAAGGACTATATGTGTCATTATAGTGCATAGTATGATAGTTGATGATTATAGAATTCTTTAATATTAAATAAAAAAAATCTAAATCATTAAAAATTACACTATAATATGAAATAAAAATCATCTTAAAGGTATCTCTATTGGCCGCACAAAATATGGACGAACTTGTCGCTCTTTGTAAGAGAAGAGGATTTATTTTTCAATCCAATGAAATTTATGGAGGTCTTCAGGGGTTATATGATTATGGTCCCCTTGGTGTTGAACTAAAAAATAATCTCAAGCAATCATGGTGGTCATCCATGGTATATGACAGAGATGATGTTGAAGGTTTAGATGCATCTATACTGACTCATCCTGATGTATTGCGTTTTTCTGGCCATGAAGATACTTTTACTGATCCACTGGTAGATTGTAAAAAATGTAAATCAAGGTGGAGGTTAGATCAAATTACTGACTCCTCTTGCCCATCATGTGGATCAGCGGATCTTACAGACCCAAGACCTTTTAACTTAATGTTTAAGACAACAGTAGGCCCTGTAGATGATGGTAGTAATTTTGCATACTTGAGACCTGAAACTGCTCAACAAATTTTTATAAATTTTAAAAATGTTATCGATTCAACATCTAGATCCTTGCCTTTTGGCATAGCGCAGATTGGAAAAGCTTTTAGAAATGAAATCACACCTCGTAATTTTATTTTTAGAGTGAGAGAATTTGAACAAATGGAATTAGAGTTTTTTGTATTACCAGGTACAGATGATGATTGGCACAAAAAATGGGTAGATAGCCGTTTAAAGTGGTGGACAGATCAAGGCATAAAAGCTAATAAGATTAAATTATTAAACATAACTGGTGATGATTTGGCACATTATTCTAAATCAACAGTTGATATTATGTATGAATTCCCTCACGGGCTTGAAGAGTTAGAAGGAATAGCTAATAGAACAGATTTCGATTTAGGTTCTCATAGTAAGAATCAAGACGATCTAGGGTTAACCTCTAACACTCTTAAAAATAATGCTTCTAATACTAAATTAGCCATACAGGATATAGAAAATAAAAAGCTTATTGTTCCGTATGTCATTGAACCTTCAGCAGGTGTTGATCGTGGAGTGTTAGCCATATTAAATGAAGCTTTCAATGTTGAAAAACTTGGTGATGGCAAAGAAAGGATAGTTTTGTCTTTTAAACCACATCTAGCTCCTATAAAGGCAGCAGTAATACCTCTGAAAAAAAACAATGAAGATCTTGTAAACAAAGCGACTTCTTTAAAAAATATTTTACAAGGCTTGAGGCTCGGCAGAGTAGTTGTAGAAAATACTGGTAATATTGGCAAAAACTATCGCAAGCATGATGAGATTGGGACGCCAATATGTATCACAATTGATTTTGATACTCTAGAGAAGGACATTGTTACAATTAGAGATAGAGATACAATGAAACAGGAGAAACTCGAATTATCTAAAGTAGCTGATTATTTTAGAAACTTTTTATTATCGTGATAAAGCAAAAATATATTATTCTAGATAGAGATGGAGTTATCAATAAGGATAGTCCAGATTACATTAAAACACCTAATGACTTCAGTCCGTTACCTAGGAGTCTTTCAGCTATAAAACTACTTACAGATAATGACTTTAGTATCATAATAATCTCTAATCAGTCAGGGATAAATCAAGATCTTATTTCGCCATCAAACTTCATCCAAATAAACTTAAAAATGATATCCCTTATTGAGAAGTCTGGCGGAGCAATATCTGCCTTATTATATTGTCCATCATTGTCATCTTCTGATAGTTTTAACAGAAAACCTCAACCGGGAATGTATATTGATATAGCTGATAGAATGAATATTAATTTGACATCTTGTTATGCTATCGGAGATTCGCCTCGTGACATTGAAGCAGCTCGTGCTGTCAATTGTAAAGCTTTAGGGGTTCTCACCGGCAATGGCAGAGAGATACAAAAAAATAATAAATACGATATCCCTATATTTAATGATCTATATGAAGCTGCAGAATTTGTAATATCAAAGTAATATTTTATGGCGCAGGGTTTGGTATATCATTATGTATATTATTAATTTCATCTATTATCTCATCGCTGAGATCAATATCTATGCTTTCAATGTTTTCTCTTAATTGAGATATTGTTGTCGCTCCAATAATGTTGCTTGTCAAAAACGGTCTAGTGTTGACAAAAGCTAAAGCCAGCTGAGTTAAAGATAGGTCATATTTTTTTGCAACAGCTAAATATTTTTTTGTTGCAGTTATGCATTTCTCATTATTATATCTTGTGAACCATTCACCATATAAACCTAACCTCGAATCTTTAGGAATATTATCGATGTATTTACCTGTTAACATTCCAAAACCCAAAGGTGAGTATGCCAATAACCCGATATTTTCTCTGTAAGATATTTCAGATAAACCTACCTCATAAATTCTATTTAATAATCCATATGGATTTTGTATAGATTGCACTCTTGCTAAAGATTTGTTATTGGATACTCTTAGATACTCTTGAACCCCCCATGGTGTTTCATTGGATATGCCTACATATCTTATTTTCCCTGACTTAACTGCATCATCAAGAGCAGTCAAGGTTTCTTCAATTGTGACACCGAAATTATCAGAGCAAGTATATCCTAATCGGCCAAAATAGTTCGTGTCTCTCTCCGGCCAGTGTGTTTGATACAAATCTATGTAATCAGTATTTAATCTTTTTAGAGAATCATCTATTGCTTTTGTAACATGATCTTTGCTAAGCCTAGACCCGCCTCTCACATACTCCATCCCTGGTCCAGCGATTTTAGTAGCTAAGAAATAAGAGTCCCTGTTATTATGTTTTTTTATCCAGCTACCGATATACTTTTCTGTAAGCCCTTGAGTTTCTTTTTTTGGTGGTATTGCATACATCTCTGCTGTATCTATAAAATTAATACCATTCTCTAAAGCAAAAGATAGCTGCTCATGAGCTTCTTTTTCAGTATTTTGCTCTCCAAATGTCATCGTACCCAAACAAATAGCACTAACTTTTAAACCAGTGTCACCTAAAATCTTATACTTCAATATAACCCCCCAAGACAGTGTCTAAATATTATGATAGTATATATTTGCTTATTTATACATATATCTACCAATTAAAACTAGGGGTGAATACATTAACTTTTTGATCAACATTAAAACAATGCTATTGAATTTTAGCAGTTGGCTCCCTGAGTCATTGATGAATAGAGAATATCTTACTAGAGATGTCATCGCAGGCACCACAATAGCAATGATAATAATTCCGCAATCTATGGCATATGCAACATTAGCGGATGTACCTCCAGTTTATGGATTATATGCAGCCTTACTGCCAGTAGCAGTAGCAGCTTTTTTTGGATCTTCCAGGTACTTGGCAACAGGTCCCGTTGCTATGGTTTGCTTATTAACATCTGTGGCCATATCTTCGCTTTCTTTCGGTGACACTTCTTTGTACATTACCTATGCTGTTATTTTAGCGATGACTGTAGGAGTATTTCAAATTGCATTATCTTTAGTTAGAGCTGGAAATGTTTTTGATAAAATACCGGAACATGTCTTGCTAGGATTTACATCTGCAGCTGCTTTGATAATAGCAACTTCACAGTTGAGTAAAGTATTTGGGTTGTCTAAAATATCTTTAAGTGACTTATCAAACATAAATCAACTCCTCACTGAAACACCAATCAGCTTTGAAGCTTTCTTTCTTTCAATAATAGTTCTGTCTCTTATGTATATCATTAAATATAAATTTACAAAATTTATGACTTTTAGTAACCTTGCTGTTTTCTTTGCTGTTTTGTTTTCAATACTCTTTGCATCAAATTATTCTTACAATGGACCAATTGTTGGTTTTATACCGTCTGGGATTCCCGAAATGACATTGCCGTCTCTACAGGTTTTTACAGGCTCAATCCCTATGTTAATTATTCATACAGTAATTATCGCCTTCGTAGGATTTATGGAGGCTATTGCAATCGCAAAACAGCTATATGTAAAGAAACCACCAAAAGATCAGAACGGCGTTGAACTTTATAAGAATCCTACGCCTGTAGACTCTAACCAAGAGTTATTTGGACAAGGACTATCCAATATTACATCCAGTATCAGCGGAAGTATACCTGTGTCAGGTTCTTTTTCTAGGTCTGCTGTCAATGAATCTAGTGGAGCATACAGTGGACTATCATCTATAATAACTATGATAGTAGTTGGTGCAACGCTATTATTTGCCACACCATTGTTACATAATCTCCCTGAAGCAACTTTGGGCGTTATAGTAATTTTTGCTGTCATACCACTAATTAAAGTCAAAGAATTAAATAAACTATATAGAGAAAATATAGGTCTTGGTTCAATTGCATGGTTAACATTTTTTAGTACACTTATCTTCCCTATGTTATCAATTGAATTATTCGAAGGAGTTAAAACTCATATATGGACTGGCATAATATTTGGTTTTATTCTACACATGCTCTTCGCTAAAAAATATCCTGCTCAAGTAGAATAATCTATTTTCTTACAATTATATCAAATATAAAATTTTTTCTTTTTTTACCACGCTTTTCATAATTAGTAATTGGTCTGACTCGTCTGTTTCCAAAAGACAAACTTCTACCGGTATGGTTAGATATCATCTCTTTTGCACTGTAAGCATAATTTATATGGTCAGTTGCAAAATGTATTAAACCACCTACCCTTAGTTTTTCAAAAAATAACCTTATAGAAAAATTGTTTAAAATCCTCCTTTTTCTATGTTTATATTTTGGCCATGGGTCTGGGAAAAAAATTAATATCTCATCTAGTGATTTATCATCAAAATACTCTTCTATTATTTCAATAGCATCACCTTGGTAAACATGTATATTATCAACATCATTTTCTTTTATATATTTATTTATATTTTTTATACCTAAGGTATATGATTCAATACAGAAGTAATTACCTTTGAAGTTTTTTTGTAGATCCATCACAGATGATCCAGTACCAAAGCCAATCTCGAGTATATTTTTTTCACTATTGGTTATATTTTTTATAAAAGTTTTCTGATCATTAATAGGCTCATTAGATTCTTTTTTGGATAATTGTCTTGATCTATGACTATTGTAAAATTTAGGTTTTTCGGAATTATTTTTAGTCACAGACATTTCCTTCTTTTGGAGAGGAAGCGCTAGCATGAAATTTTTTTGGAATTCTCCCGGCATGGTAGGCATCATAACCTGACTCAACAGCTTTTTTCATAGCTGTAGCCATTAATAGTGGATCTTTAGCACATGCTATAGCGGTATTCATTAAAACTCCATCGCAACCAAGCTCCATAACTTTAGAGGCATCTGATGCAGTCCCAACGCCAGCATCAACTATGATTGGCACTGTAGAATTTTCTTTTATTGTTAGTAAGTTATATTCATTTTGAATTCCAAGACCACTACCAATAGGTGACGCCAACGGCATTATTGAGATGCATCCTATATTTTCTAATTCTTTAGCTATTATATGATCATCAGTCGTATAAACCATTATTTTAAAATCATCTTTGACTAATTGTTCTGCAGCTTTTAAAGTTTCTGTTACATTGGGATAAAGGGTTTTATCATCTCCTAAGACTTCAAGCTTAACAAGTTTTTCTCCTTCTAATATCTCAGCTGCTAATTGACAAGTTCTCACAGCATCTTTTGCATTATAACAACCCGCAGTATTTGGTAGAATTGTAAAAATCTTTGGATCTAAATAATCTAGCAAATTGGGTAAACTTTTGTCTTGCCCAATATTCATTCTTCTTATTGCAACAGTTACCATTTCTGCTCCGCTATTTAATATTGCCTGTTTGGTTTCCGTGAGGTCTTTATATTTTCCAGTGCCGACGATTAGCCTCGAATTATACGATTTGTCATTAATAATTAATTTGGACACCTTAACCACCTCCTACAGCATTGATAATTTCAACATTATCATTCTCTTTTAAGTTGAATGTATCATATTCAGATTTTGGTACTATTTTCTGATTAACTTCAATAGCAATATATTTGATTTCAATATTTAGATGCTCAAGCAGACCATCAATTGATATGCTATCAGGAATGATTTGAACATCTTTATTTAATATAATTCTCATTTTTTCTAGATATTGTCGTTACGTAGTAAACATTTATTATACTATCTTCAAATATTATTACCTTTATTATTAATCTAAAAATTTTCTAAAAAATAATCTTGATAATAAAGGCAAGAGCCCAAAGGCAGTCAATAATATAACCAAGTGTAGATCTATGGAAATATCTGATGTTAATGTGCCAATAAGTTTGTCTCCCAAAGAGACTATAATAATAGTACCCGGCAACATTCCTATTTGGCTTACGATGTAATACTGTATCGTTTTAACAGTTGTCAGCCCCATCACAAGATTAACTAAAAAAAATGGAAACAACGTACACATGCGTAATGCAAAAATATAATAACCACTATTTTTTCTTATGCCATCATTAATAATTTGATATTGGCGGCTATACCTGTTTTCAATAAAATCTCTGAAAAAGTATCTAGATATTAGAAAAGCAAAAGTCGCTCCTATTGAAGAAGCAAAGGATATAAGAATTATTGCAATTATGTTGTCAAAAATCATCCCAGCAAGCAAACCAAGCACTAAAGCAACTGGCAGAGAAAGAGATGTCAGTATGATATAGGAGGTAAAAAAAATTAACTCCACTTTATAGTGGTTTGTTTGTCTATATGTCTCTATGAATAATAGGTTTTCATTAAGTGTAGTAACAATATAATTTCTAAATTCTGAGAATAGCAAAGAAACAATTATAATAAAGAATATAACAATCAGTAATAGCTTGAGGTTTTTCATGGCTGTGACAAAACTCTTTAAATAGATTATCTATAATTTATTATGATCAAATCTATTCTAATCATATCGTAATTTAAAAAAATTAGCAGTTAAAACTATGTTAAAATTCTTCATGTACAACTTATATAATAATAATGCTCGATAAAAAGATAAAATCAACTGCTAATGAATTTAACCTTTACGCTAAAAAGTACTTATGCTTTAAAAAAGAGAGAACAGATCTTTGGAAAGCCATGCAATATGGGCTTGTGAACGGCGGGAAGAGGATTAGACCTTTTTTAATAATAGAGATATCAAAGACTCTAAAAATTAAAAAACACGATTATATGAAATTAGCCTTAGCAACTGAGATGATTCATGCATATTCACTAATACACGATGACTTGCCTGGGATGGATAATGATGACTTGAGAAGAGGAAAACCAACAACACATAAAAAATATGGAGAGGCTACAGCTATATTAGCAGGCAATAGTTTACTTACGCTTTCGTTTGAAATACTCTCAAATAAAAAAATGCATCCTAGTGCACTTGTGAGGTCAAATATTATTCAAGAGCTAGCTATTATATCAGGATATAAGGGTTTAGCTGGTGGTCAATCTTATGATTTGTTATATGAAAAGAGTAAACGTGTTAGTGAAAAAGAAATAATTATGATGCATGAATTAAAAACAGCTAAGCTTTTTGAATTTTGTATGGTTGCACCCTTATTATTTACTAACAGTAAATCAGTAAAAAAAATGAATGATCTAAGAACATATGGTAAAAACTTTGGTCTTATATTCCAAGCAACTGATGATCTTTTAGATTTTACTGGAGAAAAAAAGTTATTAGGTAAAAGTGTTCAAAAGGATATGAAAAAAAATAAAGGAAATATTATGAAATTTAAATCTGCTGATACAGTGAAGGAATATTGTAATGATTTAGCAGTTTCTGCGACCTCACACTCAACTATGTTTAAAGATAAGAGAAATATTTTTAATTCATTGATCTTTCATATTATAGATAGGGTTTCATAGTTGAAATATATTACAATAGTTATCCTATTTTCAGCTTTTATGCAATCATGCGCGACTTTACAGCCTGCTGATAAAGAAATCAAAATTAATCTATTAACTGTAGACTCAAAGCAAAATCCAATAGATGCTGTGTGTAATCTATATTCATCCTCATCTAAACTAGATGTTATTGCTCCGAAAAACTTTATGTTTGTTACTCAGTGCTCATCTATAAATATTGTTTGTAAATCTGGTCAGCTAACAGGTGAGTATGGAGTCATAGGAGAGCAGAGAAATACATCAGCAAATAATTTTATAATAAATTCTGGGATAGGTTATATTTTTGATAGAGCTATAGATGCTGTAACACCACTGGGCTCACTGATGAACTTAATGTCTAGTGATGAGGAGGACTGCATTACAGAGAGGAATATAACTATTGTTTTAGAATAAGAAACTAGTTACTGTATAAATATGTTTATTTTAGGTTTAATAGGATTTTTATTTTTTGGAGCTATTGGTTATTTTGCTTATACTTTCGGACAGTGTGTTGGTGTATTTAGTAGATTAGATAAAATCATGGACAAGAGAATCTTTGGGGTTATATCCTTATTCTTATATCTATATTTTGTTTATATGAACCAAGCTATGCTTGTGGATGCATTTATGAAGCCAATAAATGACTTGAGTGCTACTTAATTATCGTTACTGTTTGCACAGGAGGATTCAAGTAAAGTATACATAAGCCACCACCAGTTGTAGCTTCAAGTGTGTCAGCAACATCAAACTTAATTGACACTTTCGGCGAGTCGGTTGCTTTTGGGGTATACGGAATAGCCAGAGCTACAGTGAATGTAAATGTAGATGCACCATCAGTTTTAGCTATACCATTACTTGTATAAGTTGCCGAAAGATCTGAATAATCTCCACCACCATTTGTATCTGGCACAACCCATGACATCTCACCCAAAGTTCCACTTGGTGCAGTTTTAGCTGTTGCTGTTGCAGAAGCAGCAGTATTTGATGGAGTTACCACAGTGTTACAAGTAGTCCCACTTACATCTTCGGTACCCTTAACCTTAAAATTTACATTAACTGTTGATCGTGCATATGTATATGTTCTTCCTAGAGCAATATTAAAGTCATTCAACCATGTACCAACATCTGATCCTATTGCAGCTGAGGCAATATCAAATTATTTGGACGCAGATCCTAGAACAATAGGGTCGCTACAAGCAGATGATGAACATAATTCAAATTTTGTGACAGTAGTCTTGTATGATGTTGGAGTTGCGGTTGCTGCAAATACAAAACTAGGCACTAGCATTAATATTATATATAGAACTTTTAACTTTGACATTATGTGCCTCTTCCTACAACTGCAGCGCCACTAATGCCTTTGACAATATTGTTTTCTCTTCTTACTTTTTCATAAAATCTATCAGATACAGATTTATATGAATATGCATTCTTCGTCATAAAGACAATATTCTTATTAGTTGATGAATTGTCACAGCAGACAAGATAAGTTAACTTTACAAATTCCTTGTCATTGGACATAGTGCTGTCATCATGAATTCCCATTTCAAGAGTGAATCTTCCAGAGGGCTGTAAATGTAAACTTAAAACCTCTCCATGTTTGATATCATAAATACTCGAATTCCATCTATAGCCTTTGTAATATATTTTTGCCCATGGTAGATATGGCATATACATGGCGACTTCTAAATCATGTCCATCTGCAGCTTCTTCAGTAGTATCATTTATACTCTTTTTATTTGTCAAGGCGCGGTACATATTGAAATTAACGTCATAAACGCTCGATTTTAACTCGAGTCCAAAACCAACTCTAGAATGATTGGTATTAAATTCATGATCATAAAAAATATTATAACCATACATTAAAGTCTCATTATCTGATAGTTTTCTCCAAACGAACCCTAGATTAATAGTTTCAGATGAATCAAAGCTGGAAAATGAAAACTGTGACAAATATTTTTCATTTGAAGTCTCTGAAAACTCAGTCATACCAAGAATTCTATAATCAGTTTTAGAATAATTTCTTATTCGTGTTTCAACTTCAATTAATCTTAAATTTGATATGTTTTGTTTTGCCCAGGATTCAATAGTCGTGTCAACATAGCCTGTGACATTATTTAATGCCTCGCCAGAATACGCAGTCGGATGTATCAAACATATCAATAATAGATACTTACAAATTTTCATTAGTCTCTCCTTATTTCAACCTAGCATGAAATTATCTTACTTCTCAAGCTCTAGAAGTCGGTCCTTATGAACTAGTCCACCAAAGCTTGAATAACTAGATCTGCTATTATCCTTCGAAAGGACGCGGTGACAGGGAATTATAAGCAAGCATTTATTAGCCCCACAGGCATTGCCTATAGCTCTAGGAGAACTTGCTATATCTTTAGCGATATCAGAGTAATATTTTGAAGAACCATATTTAATTTGTAATAGTTGTCGCCAGACCTTTTTTTGATAATGTGTGCCATCTGGATTTACTTTAACTGTAAAAGTTTTTCTATGCCCTTTGAAATACTCTAGTATTTCTTTCTGAGCATGCATGAGTGTTCGATTGGAAGTTTTATTAATTCTTTTTTGTGTAAATGTTGAATGTATAATTTCACCATTCTTCTCTATTAATAACATTCGAGCCAAAGGCGTATCAAACACACATTCGTTTGTCATATAACCTTTAAAAACTTTAGTAACCAGAACCCTATAACAGAAAGCATAAAGCCTATAACTATAATATTAATTAAAAATGTTGCGATTCTAAATTGAAAAGTATCTTGTTTATTATCTGGATTGACAAATTCACCATTGACCCATTTTCCAGTATAAGTGCTACCATCACTATAGGTCCATTGACCGTCACCAAACGGTCTTCCTTTTTTATATTCACCTTTATATACCTTTCCATTTGGGAAAGTATTCACTCCATAGCCATGAGGAAGATCGTTCTCCCAACCACCATCATAAGTCCTATCACTTAAAGTTTTTAAAACTCCTTTGCCATGCTTTTTGCCATCTAAAAAATCTCCAGTATAAATATCACCATTTTCAAAGGTTTGAACTCCGCTAGTCATATCATTATTTTTATAAGAAATGGTTGAATCTACAGATCTTTTGAATGAGTTCGATAAATTTTCTCTCGACATAATTTTCATAACCCTAGTATACAGCTATTAGTAGTCTTTGTTATAGGTGTATAACTACAATATAGATCTAGACCTTATATTTATTAGGATTATCAAAATTAATTGTCTAAATGTATAATTAAGCTTTCTTAATTTGAGCTAAAACTGTATAGAAGATAGGCCCATCACCCATATCAGTTACATCTTGAGTGTTTAGGGCATTGGCGTTTACACCGTTTTTGATCAGAGAACCTTTGTATTGTTTTTGAGTTGAGGCAACACCTTCAAGCATAGAATCTATTATTATAGCATGCGCATAAGTCTCTCCAATATCATTATAAACTTTACATAAGTCTCCATCTTTTATTTTTCTTTTACTTGCATCTTTACTACTCATTTCAATAGTAGGTCGCGATGCCATATTTCTTAATCTTTCAACCGGCACAAAAGAGTTACCGATAAATTGATGTGTTGCCGGACTTAAAATCTGTATTGGATATTTTTTTCTTAAAGTCTTATCAGTGAACTCTTCAATATGTTCTGGGTAGGCACCCAAACCAATCTTTTCGGTATCTTTGGAATAGATCTGAATCTTGCCATCTTTTGTTGGCCAACCATTTTTGAGATAATCTCTTTTTTTATTTTCAACATCACCTTTAACCCATCCGTTTTTTTTGAGTTTTTCAAAGGTCACGCCTTTAAATAGAGGATTATGTTCAGGATCAATCATATTCTTAATCATGCTTTCATCAGTTTCTTTAAAACATTTATCTTTATAGCCCATATACTTTGCTAGCTCTCTATATAAATCTTGATTTGATTTACTTTCACCCAATGGTTTAATGGCAGGCTGGGTTAAACTATAGTAATAGTGTCCGTAGGGCGCATGAAGATCCATATGTTCTAGTTGAGTATCTGCTGGTAAAACAATGTCTGCATAATCGCAACTATCTGTCCAAAAGGTTTCATGAACCACTGTAAACAAATCTTTTCTTTTTAGACCTTTGCGAACACTTATGCTATCTGGTGCGCAATTAGCGACATCTGAATTCCAAACAAACAATGACTTAATTGGTGGGTCTAATTTTTTATCATTTAAAGCATTACCTATTTGAATCATATTAATTGATCTCGGTTTTTTATCTTTTAAAAGATCAGGTCTTTGCAACTTTCCTAGATCAACATTCCACATCTCTTCAATTGATCCTACAAAACATCCAGAGCTCTTATTTTTCCAAGCCCCTGTAATCGCTGGAAGCAACATAATCGATCTCACCATCATCCCACCGTTTCTATGTCGATTTAAACCATAGTTTGGTCGAATGTATGTTTTTTTGCTTGACGCATATTCCAAAGCTAATTGTTTGATATCTACTTTTTTAATACCTGTAATTTTTGAAACTTTATCTAAAGTATATTTCGGTAATATTTTTTCTAGAAATTCTTTATAACCAGTTGTATGCTTTTTTAAAAAAGCTAAGTCATGTTTTTTATTTTTAACTATTTCATTCATCATCCCTAATGCTAAAGCTGCATCTGTTCCAGGCTTAGGCTGTATATGCCAGTCACTTATAGCTGCAGTTCTTGTTTCTCTTGGGTCAATACAAATTATTTTGGCGCCTCTTTTTTTTGCTTCTTCAACAAATGGCACCATATGAACATGTGTTGAAACAATATTGGTGCCCCAAAGTATTATTAAATCATTATTGGGAACCTCATCAATTGCAGGTCCACAGGCCGCGCCATACGTATAAATTCCAGCCGTTGAAGCGGCTGCTATGCAAATAGTTCTGCCTAATCTTGCAGCTCCCATTTTATTCCAAAATCTTTCAGACATTCCCCAATAACCAAGCATCCCAAGCGTCCCTGAATAGCTATAAGGTTGTATCGCTTCAGCACCATGTTCTTTTTCAATAGCTTTTAGTTTTTTAGCAATTGTTTTAAGTGCAAAATCCCATGAGACTTTTTTGAGTTTACCTTTTTGTCCTTTTGGGCCTACCCTTACGTGTGGGTATAAGACACGATTCTTATTATAGACCAGATCAAGGTAGTGATTTACTTTATTACAGAGAAAGCCTTTTGTTATAGGATGAGTTTTATCTCCTATGAGTTTAATCGCTTTTTTAGTCTTTGGATCAACTGTTACCTCTAAAGAGCAGGTATCAGGACAATCATGCGGACAGGTTACTTTGTATTTTTTGAATTTAGACTTTAACATAATTTTGCTTTTCGACTTTTTGAATAGATATAGCGTTAGTTGGGCAAACTTTCTCACACTCACCGCAACGCACGCACTTCTTATGATCGATTAATAATTTTCCATGATAAATGCCAATCCCTTTTTTAGGATTTATTCTTTTATAAGATGTATCCCCATCTCCATGTTCATGAACATCGCTCACCTCAACGATACAATCTTTGATGGGTTTAGCTAGTAGGCATTCATCACATAACACACAAAGATCATTATTGATCTCAAATTTATAATGACAAAGATAACATCTCGATGCTTCTTTTTGTGCAGTATTTTTTTTATACCCTTTTTCAACCTCACGACCAAAAGTTCTTTGACTTAGGTTGATAGTTGGCATTTCTTGTATCGGAATATAATTTAAGTCTAGGCGTCTGCCTGTGGTTTTAATATCCGTAACCTTAAGATCTGATTTAAATAGATCTCTTTTCATTAAAAACTTATCCACTCGCTTAACAACATCTTTTGCATGAGCAATTGCATTGATTAAAGTCGTTGCCCCAGTAGCAAAATCTCCTACGGAGAAAATATTATTTCTTTTATTCTTGCCTAACGTTAGATGCTGTTGCTGACCAATAGCAAGAATGATATGGTCTGTTTTAATTTTAAAAGATGATCCTTTGATATCCTCTAAACGATATGCTCCTTTCTTTTTAACTAACTTAGTTTTAATTAATTCCAATGCTGATAATCTATTATTCTTTTCAATTAATTTTATGGGTTGAGCATTAAAAATCATTTTTCCATGTTCATTAATAAGTTCCTCAAGTTCGCCAGGCAATATAATTAAATCATTAGTTGTTCTGCGATAAAAAGTTCTTACAGTTTTTGCTCCAAGTCTAAGTGCAGTTCTAGCACAATCCATACTTGTGTAACCACCTCCAATTACAACAACATTTTTACCTATATATTTACTTTTATACTCATTAACACGAAGCAAGAAATCCAATCCATCTTCAACATTATATGATTTAGAGAACTCATCATTTATTTCATTGGGCTTCAGCGTGCCTAGGGCTAGAAGCACCGCATCATATTTAGCAGCTAGTTCTTCTACTTCTTTGTAAGTTTTGATATCTTTATTGTAATAAACTTTTATATTTTGCTCTAAGACTTGATTTATTTCTTTATCAATAATATCTCGCGGTAGCCTAAATACTGGTATGCCTTGATTAAGCATGCCACCCGGAGAATCATGTCTTTCAAAAATTATTACTTCATGACCACACCTTGTTAATTCTCTTGCTGCCGTTAGGCCAGCTACACCTGACCCAATAACTAAAATTTTCTTTCTAGTCTTTTTAGCATAATTTTTTAGTTTAAATTTTTTTATAGAACTAAATTGTTCAGAAGATCTTTTAGAAAAACATATTGATATTGGTTCGCCATTAGAATCATCACCATGTCTACACGAATCTTCACATGGTCTTGAACAGACTCTGCCAAGAATACCTGGGAACACGTTATCTTCTAGATTAATTTGATATGCTTTTATATAGTCTTTATTATAGATTGCTTCTAGGTAGCCTGGTATGTCAGTATCGGCAGGGCATGCCGACCTACAAGGTACACTTTTTTCATACCACTTAGTATCTCTTTTATTTTCTGAAGCACCTTTATTTATAGTTAACGCAGATGCGTATCTGCTAAAAAAGCCTTTCTTCATATTTCCCCCATCTATTACTGTACCAAAATTAATTTTTCTTCACAGTATTTATTGAATTATAAACATTAGGATTTTCTAATGTTCTTAAATAGATATTAGGACTATAGATAGATTTTTAGAAGATATTATGTGATGATTAATATGTTAATTAACAGGAGATAAATATGAGTTGGAGTTTAAAAGGGGATTATGCAGAAAGCTGTAATTGCGATCTAATGTGCCCATGTTTATACCTACAAAGCCCAACAAAAGGTTTTTGTGAGGCAATGCTTGTATGGGATATTAATAAAGGTAATCTAGGTGATGTTAAGCTAGATGGCTTAAAAGTTTCCGCATGGTTACATGCGCCAGGTCCAAATCTTACAGATGGTGGATTTCAGTTAGCATTATATATTGATGAAAATGCAACAGATGAGCAAGCGACTGCTATCGAAGAACTATGGGGCGGAAAACATGGCGGACACTTAGGTGTTATAGCTAGTTTAGTAGGTGAAGTTATTGGTGTCAAAAGAGCAGCAATTAATTTCAAAAAAGATGGTGCTAAGCAAACATTAGAAGTTAGCGGCGCTGGTGGCTGGGATATGGCTGGTGTTGAAAGTGGAGATGGTAAAGTTGCTCAATGTAACTATCATCCGCTTGCAATAAACCCTGGATTTCCAGTTGATGTGAACATGACTAGCAAGCAAGAGTATTCAGATCATGGCAGAACATGGAATACAACTGCTGATAGAGTTGGTCTGTCAGGACCTTTTGCTTATCAAGCATAACTAAAAAATTAATTTTTAAAGAGGACTCCGGTCCTCTTTTTTTTATCAAGAATTTATTAAATATTAAAAATGTCAAATAGCGATCTTTATAAAGAACAAATCACAAACGCAATTAATGCGTTCAGTCAAAAAAAATATAGTAAAGCTGAAGAGATATGCTCGCGTATACTTTCTCAAAATAATAATGCTGATGCGAATCATATCATTGGATGCATTAGAATGAGTCAGGGTAATTATAAGGACAGCATTTTATTTATAAAGAAATCCTTAGATATTAATCCTGATGATATTGGAGCTCTGATATCTTTGGGTTGTGCATTAAGTTCTAAGAAAGATTACCAAGAATCAATTGTTGCGTTCAAAAAAGTTATTAATTTAAAAGAAGATATATCGCAAGTTCATTTTTATTTGGGTGAAGCCTATAGACAAATTGAAAAATTTAATGACGCTCTAGATTCTTTTAAAAAATGTTTATCACTAACTCCAGATCATATTGGTTGTCAGCTAATGGTAGGAATAATATATGAAGAATTAAAAAAGTTTGATCAAGCCATAAAATTTTATAAATCCTGTATAGAGACATACCCTGATTATATAGAACCACATATTAATCTAGGAATGTGCTTATTACTTACAGGTAATTATAAAGAGGGTTGGAAAGAATATGAATGGAGACGAAAACTGCCAGCAGAAGTTTATAACTTAAAACTTACTAGCCCTGAATGGACTGGCCAAGAACTATTAAATAAAAGAATTCTGATTATTGCTGAACAGTCTATAGGTGAAACTTTTCAATATATAAGATTTGCTAATCAGCTTGCAGTAGAAGGCGCTGAAGTTGTTTTAATGTCTCAGCCTGAAACACTAAATATTTTAAGACAACAAGATTGGATTAAAGAAGTTATTGAATATAGGGATACTACTGATTATGATTATTTCACCTATCTCATATCAATTCCAAAAGTATTAGAGTGGAGTCCTGATATGGATACTCAGGTTTTCCCATATCTCAATATTAAAAATGATATCGCAAGTGAAATAGTTAATACTCAAAAAAATATTGGAGTGATGATTAACTCAAATAGTTCGCTTTCAAATTATAAGCAAATAAGCGTTCCTCAAGATGGATTGAATCTAATTTTTCAGAAGAGCGGACACAATATAATTAATTTGGAGGAATTTGATGACTTTAGTGATTTATCAGGAGTTATGAAAAATTTAGACTTAGTTGTGTCTATTGAAAGTGATTTAGTTCATCTTGCAGGCGCACTAAATATAGATACATGGATTATGCTACCAACAGTACCTAAGCATACTTGGGATTTGAGTTACAAAGATACTTCGCCATGGTATCCTTCAGTAAAACTATTCAGACAGGAGATGACTGGTGACTGGTCAGGCGTCATGAACAAAATAGAGGATCAATTATCAGATGTCTAAATTTTTAATTAAGCAAGCTTTTGCAGAGGCTATGGACCTTCATAAACAAAATAGATTTGATGAAGCCAAAGTTATTTATAATAAAATATTAACAGTAAATGATTCAGAACCTAATGCGCACCATTTAATATCTTTGGTATTTATGGCTGAGGGTGATTTTGTTAATGCTAAAAAACATATTGAGGTCGCTATAGAAAAAGCACCCGAACAAGCAGTGTTCCATAGTAATTATGGTAGCCTGCTTCATTCTATGGGAGAACATCAATTAGCAGTTAACTCAATTAAGAAATCTTTGAAATTAGATAAAAAATTATTTCAATCATATTACTCACTTGGAATTATTTATACAGATATGAATGAACATGATAAGGCGGTCGAGAGTTATATCAAAGCTTTGGAAATCAATAATGAATCCTCAGAGGCGCATAATAACTTGGCCAACTTATTTAGTTATTTGAATAACCCAGAGGCAGAGTATCATTATAAGAAGACAATTGAGCTGAACTCAAATGAAATTTATCCACGCTTGAACATGTCTAATTATTTAATTAAAAATAATAAATTTGAAGAATCACTGAGGCATCTACAAGAAATACTAGACATGGGGCTAGAATCGAAAGAAGTCTATAATAGTCTAGGTGTGTCATACAAAGGACTAAATGATGACAAAAATGCATCGAAAATGTTTAAAAAATCACTTCAAATAGAGCCTGATTTTTCTTTAGCGCAGAAAAATTTAGATAGTTTAGACTAGCCTTTCTTGATAATTTTCTGATATTAAAAAATTTTTTGAAATATTTAAATTTTTTCACCCAAAATAAGTAGTACATGTTATAATAGTATCTTAATCACTTTTTCAATAAAAAATCCTATAAATCACTAAAAACTGCTTATTTACCAATAATAGCTTGTGTTCTGGTCTACTAACTGTTAAAAAGTAGCCACAGTTGCAAACAATGGTATGTAACTTGAGAAGAGCTACATTAAAATGTTATTGAATAACTTATGGTGGATGTCTTCTACTAACTAATTTAATAACATAGCAGAGAAATTAATGACTAATTTTGACAGATTTGGACTATCCAAAAATCTAAATCGAGCCCTTTTGGATATGGATTTTAGAGATCCAACCCCTATACAATCACAAGCAATCCCAGTTGCCTTAGAAGGTAAAGATATTCTTGGCTCAGCACAGACTGGGACAGGGAAAACTGCTGCTTTTTGCATACCTATGGTTGAGCTATTAACAAGAAATACAAATATGACTGCACTAATTATGACGCCTACTCGAGAACTTGCTAGACAGGTTCTAGATGTAGTTACTCAACTCACTGGCAAGAAGAGCTCGATACGTTCAGCATGTCTTATTGGTGGTGAAGCCATGGGCAAGCAACTAAATCAGTTAAGAAAAGGACCTAGGATTATTGTTGGAACTCCTGGCAGAATTAATGATCATTTGGAAAGCGAAACTTTAGATTTAATGGATTGTGGCTACCTGGTCTTAGACGAGACTGACAGAATGTTAGACATGGGTTTTGGTATTCAAATTGATCAAACTCTGCAATATCTGCCCTCTGAAAAACAAACTCTATTATTCTCAGCAACACTTCCAGCGAAGATAATGAAATTATCAAATAAATATTTATATAAGCCTGAAAGAATTGCCATAGAGTCTGAAAAAGTATTATTAACTAACATTAAGCATGACATTATTAATATAGACCATAATAAAAAATACAAAGAATTATTAACACAACTATCTGATCGTAAAGGCTCAGTTTTAATATTTGCAAAAACTAAGCATGGTACACAAAGAATGGCAAAAAATTTAACCAATGATGGCTTTAAAGCTGATGCATTGAATGGAAATTTAAATCAAAATAAACGAGATAAGGTAATGAACAACTTTAGACTGAAAAAGTTTAAGGTATTAGTTGCGACAGATATAGCATCTAGAGGATTAGATGTGGATCATATTGAGCATGTTGTTAATTATGATTTGCCACAAGTAGCCGAAGACTATATTCATAGGATTGGTCGCACCGGTAGGGCTGGTTCCGATGGTTCTGCTGTTTGCTTTATATCGCCTGAGGAAGAACCTCTGTGGGATCAAATTAATTATTTATTAAACCCTGAAACTACAAAAAGACCTTCTACTAATAAGAATTCGCGTTCTTCTAGAAAAAGAAGTACTGCTCGCGAGAATACTGAAAGACCTATACGTAAATCAAATAGAAGTTTCTCAAAAAGTTCTGGACCAAGAAGAAGCTCAAAAAATAATATAGACTCAAAAAAAAGAAGAAGTGCAGATGGCAATAAATCAGCAAGGCCTACTAGAAATTCAAGCACGAGAAGAAGTGCAGATGGCAATAAATCAGCAAGGCCTACTAGAAATTCAAGCACGAGAAGAAGTGCAGATGGCAAT
>JAURQW010000027.1 GCA_030835925.1 Gammaproteobacteria bacterium
GTAATTCTGCATCCTCACAAATTATAGAAAATTTAACGAGACAAGTATCTGGCCTTAGTAATAGTACGCAATTTATTATTGTTTCATCTGGTGCAATTAGCCAAGGCATGAATATACTCAATATCAATAATAAACCAAAAGATCTTGAGTCACTCCAAGCGCTAGCTGCAATTGGACAACAGCAGCTAATGGGTTTGTATGAAAAATATTTTAATAATTTTAATAGATTAATTGCACAAGTTCTTCTTACTCATGATGATATGAATGATAATGGGAGATATATGAATGCAAAAGCAACAATTGAAAAACTTCTTCTTTTAAATGTGATTCCTATAATTAATGAAAACGATGTTGTAGCTACAGAAGAGATAAGGTTTGGAGATAATGATAAACTTGCCGCTATGGTTGCAAATCTCATTGAGGCTGATCTCATGATAATTCTGACTAATCAATTAGGTTTTTATAATAAGAATCCAGATAAACATAGTGATGCAGAATTGATTGAAAACTGTAGTATAAAAGATATAAATATTGATGAATATAATTCTTATGAAAAAAGTGACTTAGGAACTGGCGGTTTTAAAACTAAATTACAAGCAGTCAAAATGATTTCTGAAAACGGTATTGATGCATATATTGCTTCAGGTTTAGAAAGCGATGTATTGGAGAGAATATTCTCTAATAACAACGTTGGTACTTATTTTAAGTCAGAAAAATAGATCTAAGATAATTTTTGTATATGCTTATTTAGACGCGACTTGTGTCTAGCTGCTTTGTTTTTATGGATTAAACCTTTGATAACTAATTTATCCATTATAGACATAGCTTCTTTAAAATTAGCATTGGATTGATCTTTATTTTTTTCAGCCAAAGATTTCAGAACCTTCTTGATGCTAGATCTAAAATTAGATTTCTGAGCAGAATTTCTAGTTCTAGCCTTAACTGCTTGTCTAACTCTTTTTCTTGCTTGCGGTGTATTTGCCAATGTAATCTTCTCCAATTAAAGGTAAAATAAAACAAGATTATCTCAGTGAAGGGGATTACTGTCAACATTTAGATACGAATGATCGACCAAAACAAGGCAAATACTAGGAATTCTGTAGTTAAATCATCTTTTATAGTAGGTGGGATGACATTTATATCCAGAGTTTCTGGGTTTATAAGGGATATTATTTTCGCAAATGTATTCGGGGCATCCTCTAATACAGATGCCTTTTTCGTTGCATTTAAGATTCCAAATTTTTTTAGAAGATTATTTGCTGAAGGAGCATTTATCCAATCTTTTGTTCCTATCTTAAATGAATACAAAACGATAAAACCACTAGAGGTGAAAAAATTAATTAGCTATATCCAAGGTAATCTTGGATTAGTGTTATTCTTTATAACTTTATTGGGTATAATTTTTTCAGAGAATATTATTAATATTTTTGCACCTGGATTTAATGAAAACGACATACGGTACTCACTTGCTTCTGATATGCTGAAAATTACATTCCCCTATTTATTCTTTATTTCATTAACTGCAATGTATGCGGGAATCTTTAATACATATGATAAGTTTTTACTGCCATCAATTACACCAGTTCTTCTAAATATATCCCTGATAACTGCAACGATATATTCTGCTCATTTATCGTATACACCTATTATGTCTCTAGCTTATGGTGTTTTGATTGCAGGAATAATTCAATATTTTATTCAATTACCTTTTTTATATAAGATGAAACTTCTGGTGATACCAAGAATAAATTTCAGTTTCCCTGGTGTAAATAAAGTTCTCACATTGATGCTGCCTGCAATAATTGGCACCGCTGTAGTTCAAATTAATTTGATTGTAGATTCAATTGTTGCATCAATGCTGGCTCCTGGCAGTATAAGTTGGCTTTATTATTCAGATAGGTTAGTTGAATTCCCATTAGGTGTCTTTGGTATTGCAATAGCAACAGTTATCTTGCCCCTCTTATCAGCAAAATATTCCTCAAAAGATATGATTGGTTTTAAGGATACCTTATCTAATTCATTAAAAGTTGTTTTGATCTTTAGTCTGCCCGCAATGTTTGGTCTAATACTATTATCTGACCATATAATAATGAGTCTATTCCAGTATGGAAGTTTTACCAACGATGATACAAATATGAGCTCTCTTAGTTTAGTAGCTTATTCGCTTGGCTTGCCAGCTTTTATCTTAATGAAAGTTTTACTAACAGGCTTTTTCTCAAGACAAAATACCAAAACGCCAGTTAAGTATGGGTTGATAGCTGTAGCATTTAACATATTCATGAATACGATAGTTGTTCTGTATTATTTGTCTAATCCCTTTGATGGAGCGCATGCTATGTTAGCATTAGCAACATCTTTGTCTGCTTGGATTCAGGTGATCCTGCTATACTTAAGATTAAAAAAAGAAGAAGTAGTCTATAACTCTAATATTTTTAATAAAGAGCCTTTTATTTCAATAATAAGTTGTATGATAATGTTGGTAATTTTGGGAAGTATCATAATCCAACCAATAGAGCTTGCTAAAAACGAATATTATATCAGAGGCTTGCTGCTAGGCTTATATATTATTACGGGTGGGTTGGTTTATATTATTTCTATGTATATTCTTGGCTATAAATTCAAGAAATCTCTCTTATGATAATAATAAAAGATATTAATAGTGTAAAAAAATCAACTAGTAACAATTGCATATCAATAGGTAATTTTGATGGCATGCATCAGGGTCATATTGAGCTAGTCAAAGAGACAGTTCGGGTTGCAAAGGAAAATAATTTAGTGCCAACTGTATTAACCTTTGACCAAATGCCTGAAGAATATTTTAAATCTAAGGACTTCTTTAGATTAATGGAAATGTCTGATAAATACAAAGTGTTTGAAGAATTAGGGATAGAGCAGGTTTTTGTCGTACCTTTTAATAAAAGTTTTTCAGAAATTAATGAAAATATATTTATAACAGATATATTGATTGAGAAATTATTATTGAAATATTTAATTGTAGGCAAGGACTTTAAATTTGGATATAAACGAATGGGTAATGTTGAACTTCTCCAAAAATATAGTGAACTAGGCCATTATGGTCTACTTTCATTAGATCTAGTGAAAATATCGAGTGATAAGATATCTAGCAGAGATATACGAATATTAATAAAAAATGGAAAAATCAAAGAGGCAAACCAATTATTAACCATGCCATTTTCATTATCAGGTAAAGTTATTCATGGTGAAAAAAGAGGAAGGAAACTTGGTTATCCAACCGCTAATATAGAAATATATAAATCTTATCCAATAAATGGTATATTTTTAGTCAATATTTTATTTGAAGATAGAAAATTATTTGGCCTAGCTAGCTGGGGAAATAAGCCGACATTTTCTGGTATAGATCATGTATTAGAAGTAAATATTTTAGATTTTGAATCTGATATATATGGAAAACAATTAAAAGTGATATTTATTGATAAGATCCGAGATCAGGTCAAATTTAGTAATCAGGATGAATTAATTGAGCAAATGAATAACGATAAAAAGACAGCAGAAAATTTAATAAAGGATTTAAAATGAATTATAAGGATACATTAAATCTCCCAAGTACTAAGTTCCCAATGAAGGCTAACTTGCCTCAAAGAGAACCCGATATTTTAAAACTTTGGGATAAAATAAATTTGTATATGAAGATTCGAGATAAGCATGCTGAATCTGATAATTACATCCTCCATGATGGGCCTCCATATGCTAATGGTGATATCCATATAGGTCATGCTGTAAATAAAGTACTAAAAGATATTGTTACTAAAAGCAAAACCTTTTCTGGCTTTAATGCGCCTCTCATTCCTGGATGGGATTGTCATGGATTACCTATAGAGCTAATGGTAGAAAAAAAGTATGGTAAATCTAAATTTAAAGATAATAAGAATGCATTTAGAAAAGCATGTAGAGAATATGCTTCGAAACAGATTAATAAACAGAAAACAGATTTTATTAGGCTTGGCGTAGTTGCTGACTGGGAAAACCCATATACCAGTATGGATAAAGATTTTGAAGCATCGGTTGTGAAAAGTTTTTCAGGTATTCTAAAAAATAATCATATTTATCATGGTTCTAAGCCAGTACATTGGTGTATTGAATCTGAATCTGCATTAGCTGAGGCAGAGGTTGAATACAAAGATCTGGTATCAGATGCAGTAGATATTTTATTTAAAATTTCTGA
>JAURQW010000001.1 GCA_030835925.1 Gammaproteobacteria bacterium
GTCTCAATTTGCACACCATTTAGTTCAACTTTCATTTAAAACTCCATCTAACCTAATTTGTATATGTGAAAATTCTAATATACTAATCAGTATATGTCTATATGGATTTTAAGAATCATCTAGTCTTCTTTGAAACCAGAAACTGCATCAATTGATTTATGAGGTAGAAAAATACCACATCCAAATATTCTGCCACTGCCTACACCAGTATCCTGGAGTAAAACAGAGCTTTCTTTACTTAGATCGGCAATCATCAGGCTGCGGGTAAATCTATTTTTACCGTTTATTGTGAAAGATTTTTCTTTGCCACATATTGCCTTTTTAATCATGACTCCATGAGAAAATAATTCTTTTTTTACACCTAAAAGAAAGTCCTCTTCAGTTTCATTCTTATCACATAATACAAACCTACTAATTAAGTCCCTGACAACAAGAAAAGCTTTAGTGTTAGATTTACCAATTTTAATGGTATTGCCCAATACGTTCACAGAAACATTCTCCAGCTCCTTAGCTTTTTCAATATCAACCCTTGGAATTCTAAGAACTAAACGTGTTCTTTTGGATAAAAAGATTTCTTCTTTTTCTGATCTTACCCAGCCATTACCAGACTCTGGTCCATGAAGTGTATGTATGCCAGTTAAATTATCCTCTAAGAGCCAGGGCATATTTTTTGTTATTTCGTTAGATAAAGCATAAGCATGATCATAGGGTAATGTTTTGCAATCTATTCTAAAAGTTACATCTATCATTTTAGATGTATCATTGAGCTGAACTTGTTCTTCTTCTTCCCACATTATTATTCTATGTAACTGTTAAAGGCTGATTCTACCCTATCTTCCCAGTTTTCTGGCGTGTCAGGAAATGGAGGTTTGAGATCAATCCTAAAAAAGATCTCCCCATCTTTTGCCCGTTGTTTAATGACTTCTAATAATTCATCAAATGTTTCAATTTGTTTCTCTTCTATCAATAAACTGCTTAGGTACAACATTACTTAATTACTCTTCTTTTGGATCTTAATCTATATAAGAGCCTATTCTTATTTTTTGAATTTGTAAATGCTGTACGTTTATGAATAACATTATTTGTTATTATGCCTTCTCCTTCAGCAAATTTTTTTGTTATATGATACTCAGATGAATCTTCTATAATACTTTTTAAGATATTGATTGCTTTCAGGCTAGCATCATTCCATATAATATTTTTTTTTCTCATACTAAATTTCATATGCAAATTCTCATCATCAAACATATAAACCGGATTAAGAACCTCCTTTCTTTTAGTCATTAGATTTTCTGGGATACAGCAAGTGTTTTCTAACATTAGATCTTTTATTTTATTACTAACATCGTTAAACAAAATATATGAGATTTCATGATCTAAATATTTGTTAACGCCACCTTTTTCGGATTGTGTGTTACAGAATAATAACCATGATAAAATGGAATTATCTTTAGTATTATAGTAGCCATCTGTGTGCCAATTGAGCTCTTCAGTGGTGTATGGAATATACTCAGATATTTTATCGTTATGTTTATGTTCTTTTATCTCTGTGAGGCCATCATCATCCGATCTTGAATCGAAGTCATAATCACCTAGTCCAATTTGAAAGGCAAATCTTTTGATGGATGATTTGTCTTTATAACTAATATTATCAATATTGAAAAAAGCTAGGTTATTACTTCTCAAAAGGCTAATTACCTTATTTTTTTCAGGTTTGCTTACGCTGTTTGGATTAGAAATATGGACTGTTAGATGATCAATATTTCTAGTAAATGACTCTAGTTTTTTATCTTTCCAGCGTTTATAATCTTCTTTAGTATTTAAGAGTATATTCATCAGAATTTATTCATATTTATTACTTGTAAAGCATTTATTAACAATGCTATATTGTTTAGCCATAGACTTATATTAGAAAATAATGATAATATAATAAAGATATATATCAGAGTTGGGGAGTTATAATTGAAAAAGCACGATACACCTATGTTAGATGAGCTAGAAAACGGGCCATGGCCTAGTTTCATTAGTGGAATCAAAAGATTAAGAGATACGCATCCAGAAACAAGAATTAATGAAATGACCAACGATTTATTAGGTCAATTAGAACATTCATACGAAACAAGAAAAGGATACTGGAAAGGCGGAACAGTAAGTGTATATGGATATGGTTGCGGTATCATTCCAAGATTTTCTGAAGTTGGAGATGCATTTCCAAAGTCAAAAGAATTCCATACTTTAAGAGTTCAGCCTCCAGCAGGTAATTTTTACACTACACAATCACTTCGAGACCTAGCGGATTCTTGGGAAAAACATGGCTCTGGTTTAGTCACTTTCCATGGTCAAACTGGTAACATTATGTTTATTGGGTCAACTACTGATTCTACTCAACACTTTTTCGACGACATCAATGAAAAAGGATGGGATTTAGGTGGAGCTGGTCCATGCGTGAGAACAGCAATGTCATGCGTAGGTGCCGGAAGATGCGAAATGTCAAATGTTAATGAACACAAAGCTCATAGATTGCTAGTTAACAATTTTATTGATGATATGCATAGACCTGCATTGCCATATAAATTCAAATTTAAAGTATCAGGTTGTGCTAATGATTGCATGAACTCTATAGAAAGAGCAGATATGTCTGTCATAGGAACTTGGAGAGATGACATAAAAGTAGATCAAGAAGAATTCAAAGCATATGTTGGATTAAAGGGTAGAAAATACGTAATTGATAATATAGTTACACGTTGCCCAACTAATGCAATATCGCTCAATGACGATGATTCTGTCACAATCGATAACCAGAATTGTGTTAAATGTATGCATTGTCTAAACGTGGTACCAAAAGCTTTGCATCCAGGTGATGATAAAGGAGCAACAATTCTTATTGGTGGCAAAAGAACACTTAAGATTGGCGACTTAATGGGGACAGTAATAGTTCCATTCATGAAACTAGAATCTGAAGAAGACTGGGATAGACTAGTTGAAATTGCAGAAGAAACGATTGATTTTTGGGCAGATAATGCATTGGAACATGAAAGATGCGGCGAGATGATCGAAAGAATTGGTTTAGTAAATTTCTTAGAAGGAATTGGTGTAGAAGTTGAGCCAAATATGATTGCAAATCCAAGAGAGTCAAGTTATGTAAGAACAGATGATTGGGATGATGAAGCAGTCAAATGGTATGAACGTGCAGACGCTAAGAAAGACACTGCTTAAAAGAGAAGAGTAATTATGACAGAACAAAAGAAACAAAGATCACCTATAGAGACTGGAGCTCCAGATGGGTTTCAGTACATGCACCCAACAATGCGAAAAAATTTTGGACAATGGAAATGGCATGATCATCCAAAGCCTGGAGTATTAAGACATAAGGCAGAGAGTGGTGATGAAATCTGGACAATTAGAGCAGGAACTCAGAGAATTTTAGATGTATTTACCCTAAGAACACTTTGTGATATTGGTGATAAATATGCAGATGGGTTTGTAAGATTTACAATAAGAAGCAATATTGAGTACATGGTCAAAGACTCAGAAAAAGTTGAGCCACTAATCGAAGCGCTAGAAAAAGAAGGCTTCATTGTTGGTGGAACTAAAAATAGTGTTGCAATGATATCTCATACTCAAGGATGGTTGCATTGTGATATCCCAGGAACAGATGCATCTGGTGTTGTAAAAGCAATGATGGATGAGTTAATAGACGAATTTAAAAATAATGAGATGCCAAACAGGGTCCATATGACTACATCATGTTGTCAAATAAACTGTGGCGGTCAAGGTGATATTGCAATTAATATACAACACACCAAACCACCTAAAATCAATCATGACCTAGTTTCTAACGTATGTGAGAGACCATCTGTTGTAGCTAGATGTCCTGTTGCCGCGATTAGACCCGCAATGGTTAATGGAAAGGCCTCATTAGAAGTAGATGAAAAGAAATGTATTTGCTGTGGCGCTTGTTTTCCTCCGTGTCCACCAATGCAAATAAACGATCCAGAGCATAGTAAATTAGCTATCTGGGTTGGTGGCAACCATTCTAATGCTAGAAGTAAACCAACTTTCCAAAAATTAGTAGCTGCAGGTATACCTAATAATCCACCAAGATGGCCAGAAGCAACTGCTATAGTAAAAAGGATTTTAAAAGTGTACAAAGAAGATGCTAAGGATTGGGAACGCATAAATGATTGGATTGAAAGAATAGGATGGCCAAGATTCTTTGAATTGACTGAGTTGCCATTTACTAAACATCATATCGATAACTGGCGTGGTGGAAGAAAAACATTGAATTCATCTGCTTATATTAGATTCTAACAGCAGGTTATTATGAATTTTGGTATACTAGTCAATGAAGGACCATATCAGCATCAAGCTTCTGACAGTGCTTATTTATTCGCTAAAGCTGCAATAGAAGAAGGACACACAATCTTTAGAGTTTTCTTCTATCATGATGGTGTAAATAATGGAACAAGATTAGCGACGCCTCCTCAGGATGATAGGCATATCCCAAATAGATGGTCTGAATTAGCAAAAGAAAATAATATTGACTTAGTTTTATGCGTTGCTGCAGCTCAAAGACGTGGAATGGTAGATCCTGATGAAATGAAAAGAAATAATAAAGATGCTGACAACATAGCTGAAAAATTCAGGATATCTGGATTAGGTCAACTAATCGAAGCTGGAATACAAGCAGATAGGATGATAACTTTTGGTGATTAAATGGAAGATGAACTAGAAACAGGTGTTGTTAAAAAATTTCTCTATGTAAATCGTAGAGCACCACATGGAACAGTATATGCGCATGAAGCGCTTGAAGTTGTATTAATAGGAGCTGCATTTGATCAAGATGTAAGTTTGGCCTTTATAGATGATGGTGTTTTTCAGCTAAAAAAGAATCAAGATACATCTGAAATCTATACTAAGAACTTTTCTAAAATTTATTCTGCATTGGAAATGTATGATGTAGAAAAACTCTATGTTGAGAAAGAATCACTTCATTCACGTGGGCTCACAGAAGATGATTTATCTGTAGATGTCAAAGTTATTGATAGTTCTGAAATGAAAAAATTAATGTCTGATAGCGAGGTTGTTTTAAATTTCTAATGTTACATACTGTAAATAAATCACCATTTGAAAAGAATAGTCTTGAAACATGTTTAAGATTAGCTGAAGATAATTCATCAATTCTTTTGATTGAAGATGGTGTTTATGGTGCTTTACAGAATACATCCTTTGAGAGTTCAATTATAAATGCTCAAAAAACTATTAAACTTTATGTACTTGGACCAGATTTAAAAGCAAGAGGACTTGATAAAAGCTCTCTAATCTCTAATATAGATATTATAGATTATAAAGAATTTGTTAAATTAACAGTTGAGAATGATAAAGTTCAAAACTGGTTATAAATAGGAGTAAATTATGCCGATAGAAGTAAATGGAAAATCTTTTGAAACTGACGAAGAAGGCTACTTAGCAAATCTTGGTGAGTGGGAGAAAGACCTAGCTACTGCCATGGCTAAAGAAGATGGCATTGACCTTGGTGATGATCACTGGGAAATTATTAATTTCTTAAGAGAATATTACGAAGAATACCAAATAGCGCCAGCTGTTAGAGTACTAACAAAAGCTGTAGGCAAGAAACTTGGTAAAGATAAAGGCAACAGTAAATATTTATATGAGTTGTTTCCTTATGGTCCAGGTAAACAAGCATGTAAATTTGCTGGACTACCAAAGCCTACTGGTTGCGTTTAATTATAATACCAAATATATAAGGAGAGATAAGGTATGTCATTTGTGACTATATTCTATGGAATATCATTCTATGTGGCTACCTTAATACTCTTTATAGGTGTTGCTTATAGGATATACGAATATTCAACAATACCTGCTCCTCTAAAAATACCAACACCACCTGCGCCTAAAACTAAACCGTTGGTAGCGATTAGAATCTTTAGAGAAGTTGTGTTCTTTGAGAGTTTATTCTCAGCAACTAAATGGACATGGTTATTTGGCTGGTTATTTCATTTTGCGCTTTTACTCGCTGCCTTCAGACACTTAAGGTATTTTACAGACCCAGTATGGACTTGGGTTTCTTGGGAAATCGTTCAAGCTGCTGGACATTATGCAGGCTATGTTATGGTATTTGGTTTGTTTGGTCTTTTGGCAAGAAGAATATTTGTCGACAGAGTAAGATATATATCAAATCCATCAGATTATTTAATGTTAATACTAATTATATCAATAGCTATATCTGGTTTAATGATGAAATGGTTTCATACTGATATATATGCAGTAAAACAGTTTTTTATTGGGTTGATGTATTTTAGTTGGACAGAGTTGCCTAATGATTTTATTTTGCTCTTACATCTTTCACTTGTCTTGCTTTTAATGATAATATTCCCATATAGTAAATTATTACATGCGCCAGGATTATTTTTTAGTCCTACAAGAAACCAAACTGATACAGCAAGAGACCAGAGACATATTTCCGACTGGGCAAAGAGTTTAGAATCAAAAAAATAAGAGATTAATATGGCAGTAAAAGAATTTGAAAAACCCGAATTAAAAGATTACTCTCCAATACCTAAACTTGTTGTGGAAGCTACATCTCATTTAGCACCATTCAAATCTAAGGAAGAATTTCAAAAGTCACTTGGCTATCCAGGCGAACTTGTAGAAAACTGGCAAGATATTGCTCTGAATAAAATGGGAGATTTACTAAAGAAATATAGATCTCTTCGTGTTTACATGGATTCATGCATCCAATGTGGAGCTTGTACAGATAAGTGTCATTACTATCTAGGAACAAAAGATCCAAACAATATGCCTGTAGGCAGACAAAATCTAATGCGCGGTGTTTATAGAAAACATTTTACTCTGCCGGGCAAATATTTCCCCAAACTTGTTGGTGCTATTGATCTCACTAGAGAAGTTTTAGATGACTGGTATTCTTATTACCATCAATGCTCTCAGTGTCGAAGATGTGCGGTATTTTGTCCTATTGGTATTGATACTGCTGAAGTATCTATGGCTGCAAGAGAAATTATGGATTCTGTTGGCGTTGGTCAAAAATACTGTAATGAGATAATTGGTAAAGTTCATAAGATTGGAAATAATCTTGGTCTGCCAGAACCCGCTTTAGCTGATACCCTAGAAGGTCTTGAAGAGGACGTAGTAGATGACATTGGTGTTGATGTAAAATTTCCATTAGATGTTAAAGATTCGGATGTCCTTTTGGTGACCCCATCTGCTGATTTTTTTGCTGAACCTCATGTTGATGGATTAATTGGATATGCTAAAGTTTTTCATCAAGCTGGTATTAGCTGGACATTAAGTTCTCATGCTAGTGAGGCTGCTAACTTTGGCATGTTCATAGGTAGCTACGATAATATGAGAAAACTTGCATTAAGAATCAGAGAGGCAGCTTTAGAACTGAATGTTAAACGAATAGTTTTTGGTGAATGTGGGCATGCATGGAGAGTTGCTTATAGCTTCTTAAATACTCTTGCTGGGCCATTTGACTTCCTTGACCCAAGATATCCAGTCCCACAACATATATGCGAAGTAACTCATGACTTAATGAATAAAAATGTTCTGCAATTTGATAAAACTGCAAATGACGATAAAATCATAACTTTTCACGATTCATGCAATGTAGCAAGAGCTTCTAATATGGGTGATATTATTGGTGGGCAGTTCTCTTTACCTAGAGACATTATAAAAGCTACTACCAATAATTTCTATGATATGGAAGAGGAGACTATTAAGGAAAAAACCTTTTGTTGTGGAGGTGGCGGTGGCCTATTAACTGATGATCTCATTGAATTAAGGATGAAGGGAGCTCAACCTAGAATGGAGGCATTAAAGAGGGTTATTGAGGAACATGGCGTGACACACATGGCAGCTATTTGCGCTATCTGTAAAAGCCAATTTTCAAAAGCTTTCCAATATTACGGATTTGAGTTAGATCAAATAATTAGCCTGCATAACCTTGTTGGTGATGCGCTTATAATGAATAAAAAAGAGCTTTAGAGCTATTCCTGTTGTGCTATAATTATCCAATATTAGATAAGCATAATAAGCTTATATTAAGTGTGAGATTAAAAAAATGACGAAAATTGAACAAACTGTTAACTTAATGAAAGAAGAGAATACCTTCAAAAGATATCAAGAAGGAGATCACACTTATAAGGACTTTTCTAAGCAGATATTTAATGAGGATAAATCTCATAAATGCCCAACATATATTCATAAAACACCTCCATGTCAAGGTAGTTGTCCATCGGGTGAGGATATTAGGGGTTGGTTACAAATTGTAAGAGGCATCGAAAAAGCACCTGAAGGTTTGTCAATGTCCGAATATGCATTTAGAAGATCAACAACAGCAAACCCGTTTCCATCACAAATGGGTCGGGTATGTCCAGCACCATGTCAAAGTGGTTGTAACAGAAATGAAGTTGATGACTATGTAGGGATAAATGCTGTAGAACAATTTATCGGTGACAAGGCTTTCAAAGAAAACTACTCATTTGAAAAAGCCCCAAAATTAAATAAAGAAAGGGTAGCGATAATTGGCGGCGGCCCAGCAGGATTATCTGCTGCTTTTCAACTAAGAAAAATGGGCTATGCTTCTACGATTTTTGAGGAGAGAGAAGACCTCGGCGGTATGATGAGATATGGTATTCCGAATTATAGGACACCCAGAGATATATTAGATGCAGAAATCAAAAGAATACTAGATCTAGGCGACATAGAGGTTGTACTTAATAAAAGGGTCGGGAAAGATATACCAATGGATGAAGTGGAAAACTCTCATGATGCAGTTTTATGGACTATAGGCTGTTGGAATGGCAAAGCTCTACCAATAGAAGGCAGTGATGCTGAGAACTGTCTAAGTGGGGTAGCTTTTTTAGAAGCTTTCTGTCAAGGCAGGCTTAAGGTTGGTTCAAAAAAAGTCGTATGTGTAGGTGGCGGTGATACGTCAATTGATGTTGTATCAGTAGCTAGAAGATTAGGTCATATTTCAAACCTTAACCCACAAGAAACACCAGAAGCTGTTGTTCATGGTTATGTAGCTCAAGATGTATCGGAATCTGCTGTTAAAGAAGGTGCTGAAGTTACTTTAACATCATTATTCCAAAAAGAAGAAATGACTGCTGCAGAGCAAGAAGTAAATGATGCTATACATGAAGGCGTAACCATCATTAATGGTGTTATCCCTGTACGTGTTGAAAAAGATGAAAATAACAGAGCTGTAGCTCTAATAATATCTGAATGTACATTTGAAGATAACAAGCCAGTCCCTGTTGAAGGCACAGAAAAAAGAATAGAAGCTGACCTTATTGTATCTGCAATTGGTCAGTCACCTGATATTGAAGGACTTGAAGCATTAGGTAATGACCATGGTTTCTTTGATGTAGACGATTTTTATAGACACAAAACAAAAGAAGGGCATTTTGTTGCAGGGGACATAGTTAGACCGCATCTACTCACAACTGCAATCGGACAGGGTTCAATTGCATCACAATCTATTAAAAGTTTCTTTGAAAATAAAGATTTCAAACGTAGACCTAAAGTTGATGTTCATCATTTTAATTTACTTGATAAATTACGTGAAACTGAGCTAGAACCTGAAACTTATACTGCTCCTATTGAAAACCCAGATCTACAGAGAGGTACTGATAATAGTAAAGCTGTAATTCATAATTATGAAGATAGATCAGCCCAAGAGGTCATTCCTTCTACTGAACTTTTCCTTGGTCACTTTAAACATGAAGACAGAGTGAAAAGAGGCGAAGCTGTGCCTACAGGAGATGAGGTTATTGATCATTATGAAGATAGAATCATCGGATTGTCAGAGGAAGATGCAATAAAAGAGGCATCAAGATGTATGAGTTGTGGTATGTGTTTTGAGTGCGACAACTGTGTAATATATTGCCCTCAAGATGCTGTATTTAGGGTTAAAAAAGATGTTGCTACAATGGGTAGATATGTAGATACTGATTACGATAAGTGTATAGGGTGCCATATTTGTGCTGATGTGTGTCCTACAGGCTATATCAAAATGGGCTTAGGCGAATAGTCACAAGTTTTACTCGGTAACAAATTTTGGAGAGAGATTAGTGTACCAACTTATTAGAAGCCTGCCTTTTATGCTACTAGCATTGTATTCAAACAATTTGTATTCTCATGATGGTGAAAAACATATTATCAAAGGACACTCTAAGGCGGATAAGTTAGAGCAATGTGTTGAACCTACTGAAGATATGCAAAAAAATCATTTTGGCTATCTATACCATCAGCGAGACGAAACCGTAAAACATGGAATCCGAACAAAACAACATAGTTTAGCTAACTGCATAGATTGCCATGTTTCATACGATGACAAGGGTGATGCTATTTCTATAAACTCTGAAGGACAGTTCTGTCAAACTTGTCATGTCCAAACAGCTGTTAACATAGATTGTTTTACTTGCCATGCAACAGTACCAAGAGAAAAACAAGTCAGACTAGATTTAAAACATAATCAAGATTCAGCAACGACTATTGAAGAGCATACTTCTAGTCTAGCAAAATACTTTAATGAGACAAATGATGACCGATACTAAGATTACAAATAGACGAGATTTTTTAGTGAAATCAGTTACAGCATTATCAATCATATATGTGGTACCTGATATATTTCCTATGGCTGATGCCTCTATAAAAAAACCTTTTGATAAAAAAGTTAACGCATCTACTAAATGGGGAATGAATGTGGAGGTTGATAAATGTGTCGATGGTTGCACTGCTTGTGTAGAAGCATGTATTGATGAAAATGGGCTATATGGTTTAGATAGGCCAGAAACAGACTCACAGTGGATCAGAAAACTAGTTATCAAAGATATTGCTTCAGATAAGGTAACTACATTACCCATGATGTGTCAGCATTGTGAAAATCCACCTTGTTGCGATGTATGTCCAACAGGAGCCTCTTTTCGTAGAGAGGATGGGATTGTAATGGTTAACCAGCATACTTGTATAGGATGTAGGTATTGCATGATGGCTTGTCCATTTAAGGCCAGGTCTTTTGTCCATGAAAATTTAACACAACAATTAACGTCAGCTCCGAGAGGCAAGGGTTGTGTTGAAAGTTGTAATCTTTGTGTGAACAGAATTGATCATGGTTCTGAGACCACGGCATGTGAGGAAGCTTGTATGAAAGAAGGTCATGTAGCTATTAGTTTTGGAGACCTTACAGATCCGAATAGCAGAGTAAGTAAATCGATCAAACGAACAAATAATAGACGTTTGAGAGCAGACTTAAAACTAAAACAAAGCGTGACATATTCAGGATTTTAAATGATTGATAAAATTATACTCACAAAATATATTATATCCCCCAAAGTATTTTGGTCTAAATTTATATTACTAGGATTTTTTATCTTAGTTGGTTTTGCTTGCTCATTGTATATGGAACACGAAGGTCACTATGTGACTGGAATGAACAATCAAATTGTATGGGGATTGCCTCATATTTTTGCGGTGTTGTTAATAGTTATAGCCTCGGGTGTATTAAACATAGCATCAATATCCTCGGTCTTTGACAAAAAACTATATAAACCTCTTGCGCCATTATCTGCACTTCTAGCGATTGCTTTTCTTATAGCTGGTTTGATCATATTGGTACTTGATTTAGGAAAGCCAGATAGATTAATCGTAGCCATGACAACCTATAATTTTAAATCTATTTTTGCTTGGAACATATTTCTTTATTCAGGTTTTGCAGTAGTCTTAGCTGCATATATTTGGACTATGCTAGATAGAGAGGTGAATAGATTTTCTAAATATGTCGGAACATTCGCATTTGGATGGAGGATTATATTAACAACTGGTACAGGATCAATATTTGGTTTTCTAGTAGCCAGAGAAGCTTATGCAACAGCTATTCTTGCTCCATTATTTATTGTGATGTCATTGTTGTATGGAACGGCAGTATATTTTCTTATACTTAAAACTATTAGTAAATTTCATAAAACATACATATCTAACGATATATTAATGAACCTAAGAAGATTAACTGTCATGTTTTTATTTGCTAATCTTTACTTTTTATTCCTTTATCATATTACAAATATGTATATAGCAAAACATGTGGAATATGAAATATTTATCTTGTCCAATGGCGGTATATACACATTTGCCTTTTGGCTTGGACAACTACTAATTGGAATAATACTTCCTATTATTGTAATTAACTCTAAGAAGCTATGTAATGAATTATCACTAATTATTTCATCTATATTAATTCTGATAGGTAGCTTTGTTGCGATGTATGTCATTATTATAGGTGGACAAGCGTACCCACTAACTATATTCCCAGATCATATTATTATAGAAAGCAGCTTCTATGATAATGTTGTTCATTCCTATGTACCTTCTTTGTATGAATTTGGCCTAGGCCTGGGTGGTGTCGCACTTGCATTGATTATAGTATTAATAGGTATAGCAAACTTCAAATTCCTGCCAACTCTCATCAAGTCACCTAAAAAGAATTTGTCGGATGAACAAGAAAATACTGCTAGTTAGTTTTGACTTCTTATCTTATAACATCAACACGCAAATCTTCTGGTAAAACAACTATAACAATCGGATTGTCACGAATCTTGAATAGAATGAAGTATAATCTAGCAACTTTTAAAAAGGGACCAGATTATATTGATCCACTATGGATATCAAAAGCTAGCAAGACAAGTTGTTATAATTTAGATTTTAACACCATGTCTACTGCAGAAATTAAAAAGCTTTTTAAATTAAAAACACAAAATACTACACTAAATCTTATCGAAGGAAATAAGGGTCTTTTTGATGGTGTTAGTCTTGATGGATCAGATAGCAATGCTGCTATGGCGCATCTACTCAAGCTTGAAATTATACTAGTGATAGATTGCTCGGGTATTACGAGAGGTATCGCACCCTTGATAAACGGTTATAAGGATTTTGATCCTAAGATTAAATATAAGGGTATTATATTAAATAATATTGCAAGTGATAGGCATGAAGGTAAAGTTATTAATGCTATTGCTGAGTATAGTGATTTCAAAGTATTTGGATCAATACAGAAAAATAATAAAATTGAAATATTGGAACAGCATTTAGGTTTACAACCATCATTTTTAACTTCTAGCAATAATAATATTATTAATAACATTGCCTCATTAGTTAAATCTTCTGTTGATATTAAATATTTAGTTAAAGGAGTTAGTAATAAAAAAAAATTATCAACTAAAACCCCTAATGTAATAACTAAAAAGTATGCTGGAATAAGCATTGGTGTTGCTCGAGATAATGCTTTTGGCTTTTACTATGCTGATGATATCGAAAAGTTTAAGTCGTTAGGTGCAAGAATTATTTATTTTAATACATTAAAAGATAAATCTTTGCCAAATGTAGATGCCCTATTTATTGGCGGAGGATTTCCAGAACTTGTTGCTAAAGAACTGAGCTCTAATAAAAAAATGATCTCATCAATCAAGAACTTCATTAATGCTAATAAACCTGTTTATGCAGAATGTGGAGGTTTAATGTATTTAGCTAAATCTATAAAAATAAATGATAAATCATTTAGAATGGTTGGCATTATTAATGGCAGGGTAGTCATGCATGATAAACCTGTTGGAAGAGGCTATGTAGAACTTATTAAATCTTCTAGCCATCCATGGTTATTGTCTAATGATATTGTTAAAGCTCATGAGTTTCATTATTCAAGACTATCATTAGATGCTAAACTATCTAATTATACATACAAGGTCAAAAGAGGATATGGAGTCAATGGTAAATATGATGGTATTAAACACAAAAATCTTCTAGCAACCTATAGTCATTTAAGGGATACTAAAAAAACAACATGGATTACAAATTTTTTAGAATTTATAAAAAATAATAAAAAAAATGAAACAAAAAACAATATTTGAAATATCTGATGCTGCATCAAAACAGATACTAGTCTCTTCTGAATCATCAAGTTCTAAAGATTGGCCACTAAGAATTGCTGTTAATGTAGATGGTAATGGTAAATTTAATTACCTTATGGGTTTTGATCAATCGAAAGAAGAGGACTTAAGATTGAAAATTAATAAGGTTGAAATAATTATCGCTCCTGACTCAATGATTAATCTAAAAAACTGTAAACTTGATTATGTTGAGATTGATAAGAATAAACATGAATTTATATTTTTAAACCCTAATGACCCGGCATATGTTCCACCCGATGATAGTCTTGATGATAATGTAACGCATGACCTATAAGTTTTTTAATTCTTTTGGCATACTAAATGTTATATTTTCTTTAATTTCCCTATTATTAATATTATTCATTACAGCTCCTTTATCAATTAGATATTCTGTTACTTGATCTAATAATATTTGAGGTGCTGATGCACCAGCAGTTATACCTATAGATTTCTTATCCTTTAATTTGATTAGATCGATATCATGATAACTATCAATTAATTTTGATGGAATCTTATTTTTTAGAGCTAATTCAACTAATCTTCTGCTATTTGAACTATTAACTGAACCAATTACAAGTAGGTAATCACAATACTTGAGTATTGATTTAACAGCATCTTGTCTGTTTTGTGTTGCATAACATATGTCGCTTTTTGAAGGGGACATGATATTAGGAAACCTTTTTATTAAATTCTTTATTATGTCTTTTGTATCATCCATTGATAAAGTTGTTTGAGTCACATAGGCAACTTTTGTATTATAAATGTCAAGAGTCGAAATATCTTGAATATTTTCAACTAAGTGCATTTTGCCTATTGGAGAATCATATTGACCCATAGTACCTTCTATTTCTGGGTGTCCTTTATGTCCGATCAATACAACATCAACTCCTTCTTTTGAGTATTTATGAACTTCTATATGCACTTTTGTCACTAGTGGACAGGTCGCATCAAATATTTTTAGATTTCTATTCTTAGCATCATTTTTAACTTCAATAGAAACACCATGCGCACTATATACTATAATTGAATTCATAGGTACATCGTCTATGTCTTCAATGAATATAACCCCCCTTTTTTTCAGGTCTTCTATAACATATTTATTATGAACAACTTCATGTTTTACATATATTGGGGCCCCAAATACATCTATTGCCTTATTTACAATATCTACAGCTCTTTCAACTCCAGCACAGAATCCGCGAGGCGTTGCAAGCATTAGCTGAGTGTTTATAAAAAACTTATTCATAAACTTTTATAATTTTTACCTTAAACTTTATTTCTAATCCTGCTAAAGGATGATTTAGATCAAGAAGTACCTGATTCCTCTCAATCTCCTTAATCATAGCAAATGAGGTTGCTTCATCGCCATCATTTTCTTTTATATCCAGCTCTATTATATTTCCAACTTTTACCATTTCTTGATTAGGGAATAAGTCCCTAGGGACATATTTAGTCTTATTAATATCTTTTACTCCAAATGCATCTAACGGTGATAAGACTATGGTTTGTTCCTTGTTATCTGATAACCCATAAAGGGTCATTTCTAATTTTTGGGGTATTATTCCATTGCCGATAGTTATATCTACTGGTTCTTTATCAAATGTGGACTCAAAAACTAAATCATCAATACTAGATATAGAATAATGAAGTTTTACTTTTGAATTATATTTAATCATTTTTCTTTATGAATAAAAAACTATATATTATTAAGAAAGCACCAAAACTAATTAGTATGTCTGCTACATTGAATATAGCAGGAAAATATAGTTGATCATAATTTACAATTATAAAATCTAATACAGAACCATTGGATATTCTATCTAAGAAGTTACCAAAAGCCCCGCCAAGAATTAACATATATCCTAATAACTCTAATTTTTCAAGAATATCAAAATCCCTCAAAAATAGATAAAATATAAATAATATTATAGCGCCAATTATTATGGCTAAAATAACATTAGCTATTAAGGATTCAGAGTTAAATATGCTAAATGCTATGCCTCTATTATGAAAAATTTCAAATGATATAAAATCATTATATTTATATGATCCATTTTTAACATAATCCTGAATGAGTGATTTAGACAAGTAGTCAACAAATGTTAAGAAAAATATAAATGTTAAAGCCAATAGTCTCATTAGCCAAGCTTTCTCTGTTCACCATCAGCATAAACATTGCTATGACATCTAGAACATAAAAGAGGATGTTGTTCAACCGTACCCACTGTATCACTCATATGCCAGCACCGCTCACATTTTAGATTATTATTTTTTTCTATTAGAATCTCTATTTCATTATTTTCAAATTTGGAGTTTAAATTACAGTCAGATGTAATAAAGATAAATTTTAACTCATCTTTATAGCTACTAAGGAGATCATATGTTTTATTATCTACATTTAAGTGGATAGTGGCGTCCAATGAGGATCCGATTATATCGTTATTCCTAGCTTCATCTAGCTTTTTTGAAACTAACTGCTTTAATTCAAATAATTTATTGCCAACTTTATTTTCATTATCATCTATTGAGAATTCATCATTTACCCATTCATCTAGAAATACTGAATCGAACTTTCTATCATCCATTTGTTGGTAAACTTCTTCTGCAGTAAATGATAAAATAGGAGCTATCCAAATATTCATCATTTTTAAAATATTGTAACAAACATATTGACTAGCTCTCCTTGGGTTACCATCAACTTTGGATGTATATAATCTATCTTTAATTATATCTAAGTAATATCCTCCTAGTTGTACAGTACAGAAATTTTGTATGTCTTGAACTATCTGATGGAACTTAAATTCGTCATAATTTTTTCTGACAGATATCTGTAGTATTTGTGCTTGATTGAGTATCCATTTATCAACCAATGTTAACTCATCGGGAGTTTTATTATTTTTATTTGAATAATCAGATATATTAGACAATAAGAACTTTATTGTATTTCTGATTCGCCTATATCCTTCTGACGCTCTTTTTAAGATTTCTTCAGATATATGCATTTCTTTTGTGTAATCTGTAGTTGCAACCCATAATCTTAAAATATCCGACCCTTTGCTCTTTATAATACTTTGGGGCGCTATTACGTTGCCTTGTGACTTAGACATTTTTTGACCACCAGCATCTACCACAAAACCATGAGTTAAAACGTTTTTATATGGAGGCTTATCCATAATTGCCATACTAGTTATGAGGGATGACTGAAACCAGCCCCTATGTTGATCTGATCCTTCTAAATACAAATCAGCTGTATCTCCTAAACCTCTCTGCTTCATGACAGCAATATGAGAAACACCAGAGTCAAACCATACATCTAGTGTATCAGTGACCATGTAATACTCATCCGGATTATTGATAAGTTTGCTTTTGTCATAATCAAACCATCCTTCGATATTTTCTCTAGAAATTATATCAGCAACTTTATCTAAGATTTTAGAAGTATCTATATGTAGTTCGTTCGTTTCTTTATTAACGAATAGTGGTATTGGTACTCCCCAAAATCTCTGTCTAGAAATACACCAGTCAGGCCTATTTTTAATCATATTTTTGATACGATCATAACCCCAACTAGGAACCCAGTTTACTTTATATAAATTATCATTTATTTTTTTTCTCAAGGATGCTTGGTCCATACTAACAAACCATTGAGGCGTCGCTCTGAAAATCAGAGGAGTTTTGAATCGCCAGCAATGCGGGTAACTATGATTATATTTCTCATGATGAAGGATTTTATCATTATCTATTAGACATTTGATGATAGGATCATTTGCTTTCCTGACATGCAGGCCGCCAAATAGTTCAAGACTTTCAATAAATACACCCTTATCATTTACTGGATTAAAAACTTCGAGATTATTTTTGAGACCTGCTATATAGTCATCTTGTCCATGACCAGGGGCAATATGAACTAAGCCAGTTCCATTTTCAGTTGTAACATGATCAGCAGTTATGATTGGAACCACTTTTTTATAAAATGGATGTTCTGATTGAAATCCTAACAGCGCTTTTCCTGTAAATTTTTTTATAAAATCTTTTGGTACTGTTTCATCTAGATCTTTTGCAAAAAAATTGTCCACTAGATCTTCTGCTATAATCACATGTTTATCTTTTATTTTCACTAAAACATAATCTATGTTGCTCCCTATAGCTATTGCTTGATTAGCTGGTAAAGTCCAAGGTGTAGTAGTCCAGATACAACAAAATATATCTCCTTGTAAATCTTCCAATGAAAAAACTTTCTTAAATTTATTTTGATCAGAAATTTTAAATAAAATATCTACTGCATCTGATACCAGATCTTTGTATTCAACCTCTGCCTCAGCTAATGCAGATTCAGATTCAATACACCAATGTACTGGCTTAGAACCATGATAAATATGATTATTTTTTAGAATA
>JAURQW010000002.1 GCA_030835925.1 Gammaproteobacteria bacterium
TCAGCAAGGCCTACTAGAAATTCAAGCACGAGAAGAAGTGCAGATGGCAATAAATCAGCAAGGCCTACTAGAAATTCAAGCACGAGAAGAAGTGCAGATGGCAATAAATCAGCAAGGCCTACTAGAAATTCAAGCACGAGAAGAAGTGCAGATGGCAATAAATCAGCAAGGCCAAGTAATCGCTCAAGAAATAGAAGTAGCAAGACATTAAGCTTAAAACAAAGGAGTAAAAGGTAATGGAAAATTTAAGGAATATAGCAATTATCGCTCATGTAGATCATGGTAAAACCACCTTAATAGATTCTATTATGAAGCAGAGCGGGATGTTTAGAGAAAATCAGGATATTGATGAAAGAATAATGGACTCTGGTGATCTTGAAAAAGAAAGAGGTATTACAATACTTGCAAAGCCGACATCAATACAATGGAAAGATACAAGAATTAATATTATAGATACTCCTGGCCATGCTGACTTTGGTGGTGAAGTAGAGAGGGTTTTGAGTATGACGGATGGGGTTATCTTATTAACAGATGCTGCAGAAGGCCCAATGCCTCAAACAAAATTTGTATTATCAAAAGCACTTGCCCAGGGTTTAAAACCGATTGTTATAGTAAATAAAATTGATAGACCTGATGGAAGACCAGACGCTGTTATAGATGAAGTTTTTGATCTATTTGTTTCACTAGATGCAACTGATGAACAATTAGATTTTCCAATATTATATGCAGCAGGTAGAGATGGATGGTGTGTTAAAGATTTAAATGACCCAAAAGAAAATTTACATGCATTATTAGACCTAATACTTGATCATGTTGAGCCTCCGAAAGTTGAATCTAATAAACCTTTTGCTATGTTATCTACATTATTGGATTCAGACCCATATCTTGGAAGATGTTTAGTAGGTCGTGTTGAACAAGGCACAGCTAAGGTCAATGATAATGTTAAAGCTATCAATCTCAGTGGAGAACAAGTCGAGTCTGGTCGGTTAACTAAATTATTTAAATTTGAGGGAACTGAGAGAGTCGCCGTAAATGAAGTACAAACAGGTGACATAATATGTATTGCTGGATTAGCTGAAGCTTCGGTGGCCGATACTATTTGCAATCTTGATGTTACCGAACCAATTGCTTCAACACCCATAGATCCTCCAACCATGTCTATTACTATTACAGTAAATGATTCACCACTTGCTGGTCTTGAAGGCAAAAAAGTTACATCTACAGTGATAAGAGAGAGGTTATTGGCGGAAGCTGAAACAAATGTTGCCATCTCTTTTGCTGAGAATGAGAAAAAAGATGCTTTTGAAATTGGAGGAAGAGGTGAGTTACAGCTTGGAGTTTTAGTAGAAACAATGAGAAGGGAGGGTTATGAGTTAACAGTATCTAGACCGCATGTTGTATATAAGATAGATGAAAATGATAAGAAACTCGAACCAATAGAGGAAGTTATAATTGATGTTGATGATGAATATGCCAGCACAGTTATTGATAGCATGAATAAGAGAAAAGCTGAAATGTTGGATATGAGAAATACATCAGGTAAAACTAGATTAATATTTAAAGCCCCTTCAAGAGCTTTGATTGGTTATCAAAGTAGGTTTTTAACAGAGACAAGAGGAACTGGAGTGGTTAATAGGTTGTTTGATTCTTATGGTCCTTTCAAAGGAGAGATATCAACTAGAAGAAATGGAGCATTAATTGCAACACAAACTGGGACAGCCGTTGCATACGCTATCTTTAATCTTCAAGATAGAGGCGTCATGTTTATCGACCCACAAACGAAGGTTTATCAAGGGATGATCGTGGGTGAGCATAACAGGCCAAATGATTTAGAAATAAATATTCTAAAAGGAAAACAGTTAACGAATGTTAGAGCGTCTGGAACTGATGAAGCTGTAAAACTTGTAACTCCAAGAAAAATGTCATTAGAACAAATGATGGCATATATAAATGAAGATGAAGTTTTGGAAGTTACACCTCAAAATCTTAGACTTAGAAAGCAGTATCTAGACCCACACCAAAGAAAAAAAGCAGCTAAAGAACAAATATAATTATTAAATATGATTAAGACAAATGACTTAGAAATATCATTTTCAGGACAAAAGATATTCAGTGACGTAAATATAATAATCAATAAAAAAGAAAAAGTTGGTTTTATTGGTAGGAATGGTAGTGGGAAGAGTACGTTTCTTAAGATTATTATCGGCAAGCTTGAACAAGATGCCGGTGAAGTGATGATGCCTAAAGGTTATAAAATTGGTCATTTAGATCAACATATAAAATTTAGTGAGCAAACTGTCATTGACGAAGTATGTAGTGTTTTATCAGGAGACAGAGAATATGAAACTTGGAAAGGAGAATCAATTCTCACTGGTCTAGGTTTCTCTTATGATGAAATGTCTAAAAACCCTAATGATTTTTCTGGTGGCAACCAAGTAAAAATTAATCTTGCTAAATTATTATTAGATGAGCCAGATATGTTGCTACTTGATGAGCCTACAAATTATCTAGATATTCACTCTATTAAATGGTTGAAAAATTTCTTAAATGATTGGAGGGATGAGTTGATATTAGTTACTCATGATCGTAGCTTCATGAACAGTGTAATTACGCATACATTAAATATTCATAGAGGAGAATTTAAAAAAACATCTGGAAATACAAAAAATGTTTTAGAAAAAATACTAAGTGAAGAAGATATATATAACAAGACAGTTGCCAATGAAGCAAAGAAAAGAGAAAAAACAGAAGCCTGGATTAATCGATTTAAGTCAAAAGCTAGTATGGCAACGAGAGCACAGTCTAAAATTAAAGCTCTAGAAAAAAAAGAGGTAAAAGAAAAACTTGCAACGGTTGCTAATTTAGATTTTAAATTCAATTATGAGCCATATGGTAGTAAAGAAAATCTTATTAATTCAAGTAAACTTGATTTTTTTTACGAAGAGAATAATCCTCTTATAAATAATTTATCTTTCAGCATAAAAAGGGATGACAAAATTTGCATAATTGGTAAAAACGGGAAAGGCAAGTCAACATTATTAAAATTAATAACAGGTGATCTTAATCCAATTAATGGCTATGTAAATCATCATGTTAAAACTAAGATTGGTTATTTTGGTCAAATGAACATAGATAGGCTTGATCCAAATAATACTATCTATGAAGAAATCCAAAATTGTGTTCCAGATATACATGAAACTGAAGTTAGAAAAACTTGTGCAAACATGATGTTTTCAAATAATTTATCAAATAAAAAGATTAATGTTTTATCTGGTGGCGAAAAAAGTAGAGTTATGCTTGGAAAAATACTGATTAAATCAGCAAATCTATTATTACTAGATGAGCCAACAAATCACTTAGATCTAGATTCATGTGACTCATTATTATCTGCCATTAAATCTTTCGAGGGCGCTGTTCTGATGGTTACTCATGATGAGTATTTTCTGAATGAAGTTGCTAATAAGTTAATTATTTTTGATGATAATAAAGTTAGTCTATTTGATGGAACTTACGATGATTTCTTGAATAAAGTTGGATGGGTAGATGAATACTAACTTATTAGTTAATTTATAATTTATTTATGACATGAATAATCTTCATGAGAGCACAGCGTCCTATTTCTTAAATGTGTGAATATTAATAAACAACTAGCAAATAGTGTTAATATGACTGATAGTACTTCACTAAAATCATGCAAAGAGATAGCTAGTAATAAAACAAATATTGCACATATTCCACCCAGCTTCACAATATCATCATTATGTCTTTTGCAACCTAAAGTGAATGCGATAAGTGATGTTGGCAATATAAAGTACATTAAACTTTCATGAAATTCATGAGATGTAAAAAATGTTAATTCTACATATGGTGCTAATATAAGCAATATAGGCAATAATATGCAGTGTACAGCACAGGCCGCTGATATTGTTAAACCAAAATTATCTAATATTCTTTGCATGGAAATAAACATATCAATATATACAATAAAAGCAAGTTTTTCTTAATATTTATAGAAATTAGACGAACAAAGTTGATATGATGTTTTCTATGAATAATAAAATAAAATATGACCTAGTACTAAAGAATGGAAATGTGGTTCTTCCTGAGGGTATACAGAAAATAGATATAGGCGTCATCAATGAAAGTATTAGCGATATTGGAGATTTATCGAGTGCTGATGCGAAAAATACTGTAGATTGTTCAGGGCTACATGTTTTGCCAGGAGTTATTGATTCGCAAGTTCATTTCAGGGAACCTGGTTTAGAAAATAAAGAAAACTTAGAATCAGGGATGCTAGCTGCAGCGGCTGGTGGTGTCACAGCAGTTTTTGAAATGCCAAATACAGACCCTTTGACAATTACTCCAGAAACAATAAAAGATAAACTACAGAGGGCTAGTAGAGTAGCGTGGACTGATTATGCTTTTTATCTTGGAGGGACTGGCAGAACAGGCCCAAATCTTGATAAATGGGAAAATGCTCCTGGGATATGTGGCATTAAAATATTTATGGGGGCTTCTACGGGAGAGTTAATGACTGCGAGCGATGAAGAAGTTGAGTCTGTGTTATCAAATGGTAAAAGAGTTGTGGCCGTACATGCTGAAGATCAATATATAATGCAAGAAAATATGAAGACTATTCTCAAAGATCAAACAGATGTATCACTTCATAGTGTTTGGCGTTCACCGGAAAGCTGTTTCTCTGCAACTAAGAGAGTTGTTTCTATAGCAAAAAAATATAATAGAAGAGTTCATGTGTTACATATAACAACATCTGAAGAAATGGATTTCTTAAGAAAAAATAAAGATGTTGCTAGCGTGGAATTATTAGCAAATCATCTTACTCTCCATGCACCAGATTGCTACGAGAAGCTGGGGACACTCGCTCAGCAAAATCCTCCTATTAGAGAGAAGCACCATCAAGATGCACTATGGGTGGCCTTAAATGATGGAACTGTTGACATACTTGCTTCAGATCATGCTCCTCATACTTTAGAAGAAAAATCTCGAGAGTACCCTAAATCTCCAAGTGGAACTCCGGGCGTTCAAACATTAGTTCCCATTATGTTAAATCATGTGAACTCTGGAAAATTAAGTTTAGAACGATTAGTGGAACTCTGGTCATATGGGCCTGAAAGAATTCACAAGTTAGTCAACAAAGGAAGAATTAAAATAGGCTATGATGCTGATTTCACAGTTGTAGATATGAATAAGAAAAATACTATTACTAATTCTCAACAAAGATCAAAAACAGGCTGGACCCCTTATGATGGCATGGATGTTATCGGATGGCCAATTGCAACGATAATTCGAGGTAATGTTGTTATGATGGATGATGAAATGATTAAGCCAATAGGCAAGCCTGTAATATTTCAAGAGACTATTCTTAATAATAATGACTAGTGAAAATAATAAGCTTTTTATGGGATTAGCTATAGAGCTTGCTCAAACTGCTTTTGAAAATAACGAAGTACCTGTTGGGGCTGTAGTAGTTCAAAATCGTAATTCAGAAATCCTAGCAGCATTTTCTAATCAAATGAGGACAACAGGTTCATCACTTGCTCATGCAGAAATGTTGGCGTTGCAAAAATCAATGGAAATATTAAAGAACGAAAGATTGGTAGGTTGTGACATGTATGTCAGTTTAGAGCCTTGCCCAATGTGCGCACAAGCTATAAGTTTTGCAAGAATTGATACCCTATATTATGCCGCTGATGATCAAAAAAGTGGAGGCGTATCATCTGGCCCTAAAATATTCGAATCTACATCATGTCATCATAAACCAAAGGTGGTAAGCGGTATGATGCAGAAAGAGTCGTCAGATTTATTAAAGCAATTCTTTAAACTACGAAGATAGTACTTATTTAGTATAAGAATTTACAACAGTTTTATGAATATGACATCTAAACCTTTGATGTTTTAGTTCTACCAATTATAATAAACCTTAGATATTTATGAGTACAGAAGAAGACAAACTAGACGATATACATTCAGATTGTGGAGCCTCTGAGCCATATGCACTTCAAGTAACTGATGATAGCATGGAGCCAGAGTTCTCTAATAATTGTATAGTTATTATTGATCCCGTTGGACAGTGTTATCATGGTCAGTTCGTCTTTGTTGAATATGAAGGGGTAAGATGGTTTAGGAAATATGAAGAAAAAAATGGTAATAAATATTTATCACCACTCAATCCTACTTATCCAGATATTTTATTAGATAATTCATTCGATGTGATCGGAATAGTTATTCAAAAAAATGAAAATAGAAAGATTAAACATTATAACTAGGTATTAGATATATGAAAAAAGTAACCATATATAGCACAAGAATCTGCCCTTACTGTGTCAGAGCTAAAAACTTTTTCCAAAAAAAAGATATAGCTTATGAAGATATTATGGTTGATATGGATCAAGAGCAACTCAGGATAATGATGGAAAAATCAAAAAGACAATCAGTCCCCCAGATTTTTATTGGTGATTATCATGTTGGAGGTTTTGACGATTTAATTGAACATGATATGGATGGCAAATTAGAAGATTTACTAAAGGACTAATATGGATAAATTTGAAAATAGAGCTATGGAGTTAGAAAGCGGAATAGCTGCTTTTGAAACTAAGAATTTTGCTCATGCTATAAAATTATTATCTCCAATTGCTTCTGAGGGAAATGTTGAAGCTATGTATCGAATGGCAATAATGCTTCAGAATGGTTTAGGATGTCAGGCAAGTACTGAAAAAGCGTTTACTTATATGGAAAGTGCTGCTATCAAAGGTTATCCATTGGCGCAACATGCATATGGCTTTATGTTTTTTGAAGGGGAGTGTACAGAGAAGGATATTGATAAAAGTATCGAGTGGTTCACAAAAGCTGCCAACCAAGGTTTAATGGGGTCAGCAACAACACTAGCCATGATTTACGAAGAGGGCAAACTTGTTCCGCAAGATCTTGAGAAATCACAATACTGGTATAAAAAAGCTGGGATAGAAAAAACTTAATGAAATACTTCCCTTTTTTTATGGAACTCAGCAAGCAGTCCGTCCTATTAATTGGTGGTGGAGAAGTTGCTGAAAGGAAATTAGATTTATTACTGAAAGCTAATGCCAAGTTGACTATTATATCTCCACAATTTACAGATTATATTCTTGATTTAATTAAAAATAATAAAAATATAACTGCTGTCAATAGCACCTATAAAACTGAACATATGACTAATAGTTTTTCTTTTGTAATAGCAGCAACAAATGACGAATCTTTAAATGAAGAAATAGCAAGTCAGGCAAATCATAAAGGTATTTTAGTTAATGTTGTTGATAAACCTAATATTTGTGATTTTATATTCCCATCAATTCTAGAGAGAGGCCCTATAACTGTAGCGGTATCAACCGGAGGCTCTTCTCCAGTTCTGGCAAGACTACTAAGAACTAAACTTGAAACATTGATACCTGGGGCTTATGGACGACTAGCTAAGATAGTTTCTGAAAATAGGATTCCAGTTAGAAAAAAATTAGTTAATTCTAAATCTAATAGAATCTTTTGGGAGCAAATGCTAAATGGAAAATTTGTGGAGCTTGTCTTAAGTGGACAAGATAGTGCGGCAGTAAATTATCTTAATAAAGAAATAAACAACTTTGATGAAGAAAAAAAAGGTGAAGGCGAAGTTTATTTAGTTGGCGCAGGCCCTGGCGATCCTGATTTATTAACTTTTAGGGCTTTAAGATTAATGCAACAAGCAGATATCGCATTGTATGATAGATTGGTGCATCCTACGATTACTGACTTGATACGCCGAGATGCACAAAAAGTTTATGTTGGAAAGCAGAGAGATAATCATACTGTGAGACAAGAAGAAATTAACAGTTTACTTGTTAAGTATGCAAAGCAAGGCAAAAGAGTTCTTAGGCTAAAAGGAGGAGACCCCTTTATTTTTGGCAGAGGTGGAGAGGAAATTGATACATTAGTTGACAATAATGTTTCGTTTCAGGTAGTTCCTGGAATTACAAGTGCAAGTGGTTGCTCAGCATATAGTGGTATACCATTAACTCATAGAGATCATGCGCAATCATGTATATTTGTAACAGGCCATCTAAAAGAAGGAAAATTAGATTTAAATTGGGAGAAACTCATACAGCCAAATCAAACTATAGTATTTTATATGGGGCTTATATCAATAGATATAATTTGTAGTCAATTAATTGAAAATGGATTAGATTCAAAGACCCCATGCGCATTAGTTCAACAAGGAACTACTCCAGATCAAAAAGTTTATACATCTACAGTTGAAAATATGAGCCAACTTGTAAAAGAAAAAAAACCTATAGCACCAACAATTTTTATAATAGGATTTGTCGTAAATCTTCGAGAGAAATTAAACTGGTATAATACAGATTAATTGTTTAATTTAAAATTTATTGGGATAGTTAAATCTATAGAATCCTTCTTCATGCTATCTGGTATCTCAGGGAATGGTGATGATATCATGATGATGCGTCGCGCTTCTCTATCTAAAATTCTATAGCCAGATGAGTCAACAGATAATTTTTCCACTATTCCATTTTTTAGAATTGTAAAACTAACTTTTGGCGACCCTTCTTGTTTACGTTGTCTTGCCAGTAACGGATAACTCTTATTAGCATCAATTATCTGCCTGACTCTTCCATAATATGTATCATATATGTTTTCAGATTTATCACCAACAGCTCTATTGTCTATCAGAACTTGTTGTTCTTTTTCTGAATCTTCAGTTTTATTTCTTAACTCTACAGATGAAAAGCTTTTCTCATATATCTCATCACTAGTTTCAAGAATTATCATGTGAATTGTCATACCTGTTTCACCAATTTTAGTAATATCACTTACTGATCTATTTATTGTAAAAGATACCAAAAACATAGAATGTACTATAAGAGCTAAAAAGATATATTTATTGATATTGTCAGATTTATTCATTTCTCATTTGATAGGAGGGTTACACTTGATATCTTATTTTTATTTAGTTTAATTAGGATATTATTTAATTTTCCTGTTGTAACTAATTTATCTGCAGCAATTATTATATTTTTATCATCAATTGACTTTAATTTCTCATCTAACGTTTTAATTGTAATAGCTTCGTCATTAAAAATAATTTCTCCATTAGATTTAATAAATAAAACATGTTTATCTTTTTCTATATAGTCATCAATTACAGCTGATGCTAAATCAATATCATACATTTCTTTTTGTTTAGCGATTACGCCTGCTAACATAAAGAATATTAATAACAAAAATATGATATTCACTAACGGGAGTAGATTATCGTCATTATATATTTTATTTATTTGATTTTTTAATTTCATATTTATAGTTTTTCAAGCAAGGGCATATCTATATCCTTTTTTTCATTTTCATTATTTTCATCTAAATCATTTTTAGATATCCCAATTGTAATTTCTTTTATATTGTTTTTTTTAAAATCTGCAATTACATTTAATATATCCTGTATTTCTGTATCTTTGGCGCCTTTGATTACAACGATATACTCTTCATCTTTTTTCTTGCTGTCTAGAATTTTATTTTTGATACTCTTTTGAGACATTGTTGCTTTATTTAATTTAAATTCACCTTCTTTATTGAATTCCACTAAATATATTTTCTTATCACTCTGTGAGGTACTAGCTTCCTCATTAGATAGCTTAATATCAGTTTGATTGAAACTTTGAAAATTTGTTGCCAGCATGAAAAATATTAAAAGAATAAATACTACATCTATTATCGGCGTTAAACTAATTCTGACCATATAACCCTCATGAGCTCATAATTTTATATAATTTTAAGATATAAGTCATTTTATTTAGTAATTATAACAATAATAACAATCATTCGCATTTACAAACGAGAATCATTCGCATATAATACTTCAGAATAGTTAGAATATTGGTATTACAGCTATATATTTTACTAACTTTATATATATGAGGAAAATAATATGAAAAAACAACATTTTCAGGCAATTACGGTTAGCTCATTGTTACTAATGAGTTCAACTATATTTGCCGAAGAAATGAGTCCTGTTAGTGTTTTCGGTTCTCAAGATGAAACACAACAAGCAGGATCTGCTCACTATATTTCTGATGATGAGATGAAATCGTTGGGTTATACAGATGCCGAGAGAGTTCTAAGAAGAATCCCAGGTGTTTATTCTCAGACTGAGGATGGTTATGGACTAAGAACAAACTTAGGTATGAGGGGAACCAGTGCTCTGAGAACAACAAAAATAAATATTTTAGAAGATGGCGTTCCTCAAGGTCCAGCTATCTACTCAAATGGAAGCATGTACTTCTTCCCTGATGTTGGTCGTATGGAAGGAGTAGAAGTTTTAAAAGGAGCGGCAGCTATTGGACAAGGCCCAAGAACAACTGCTGGTACAATTAATTTCTTATCTAGATCAGTCCCTACATCTGGTAGTGAAGGTCATTATTCTATAACTGGTGGAGATGATGGTTTCTCAAGAAATCACACACACTATGGTGGGAATATTGGATCAGTCGGCTATGTATTTGAATATCATGACTATAGAGCTGATGGATATAAAAATATTAAAGGTACTGGTAACAATACTGATTCAGGTTTTGATAAGCAAACTGACTTATTTAAACTTAGGTATACACCAATGAACAGTGCATGGAATCAAACATTTGAAATCACAAGTTCTAATACTTCTGAAACATCAAATGAAACATACATTGGATTGACAGGCGTTGATTTTGCAGCTGACCCATATCAAAGATATGGTGTTTCATCAGTTGATCAAATGGATAACGATTATCACCGATATATCTTTACACATACAATGCAACCTTCTTCAAATATGACTATTACATCTAAGTTATATAAAACTAGATATAGCAGAATTTGGGGTAAAAGTGGTGAGATGATGGTAGATCCAGATGGTGACGGTAACAATACTAATAATGCTACTGTTAAATATTCAGCTATTGATATGGCTGGAAATTGTGCTGGGGATTCTGGCATCGAGCTAAGAGCTTGTAACATCCTAACTAATAATACAGCTATGGTTAGTGGCGAGTATATAAAAAGATCTATGGGTCATCGTGACTATGGAATGACAGGTGTTCAATTTGTCATAAATCATATAATGGGCAACCATGATCTAGAATATGGATACAGACGCCATAAAGATTATAGAGCAAGAGCTGACGATGGATTTAGCCAAAGGTATACAGTTAATGGTAACAATACTATGACATTATTATCTGAACATGGTAATGATAGTACTAGATTCTCAGACGCAGAACTAAAAGATACAGATGCAGTATCATGGCATTTAAAAGATACAATTACTGACGGTGCTTTCACACACTCTTTCGGAGTTAGATATGAAGACATGGAAAGTAATGATGGTACGAATGCAAACCCAGGTAGCTCTAAACAAGATTTAGATAGAACGGCAACAATGATTGCTGCGTCTACAATTTTTAGAGCTGCACCAGGTGTTTCTTTGTATGCATCTTATAACCAAGGACATAGCCCTGTAGATGCAGGCAAAGGACTTTCTGTTGAACCAGAAAAATCAGATAACTATGAGCTTGGATTCAGAAAAGAAACTGCAGGCGGTTTCATGGAAATCATAGCGTTCTTAAACGATTACGATCAGCTAAATGAAACTTGTCTTGAGGCAGCTGGATGTTCTGGTAGTTCGGGTGATACTACTAACAAAGGACAGGCAGAGGTCAAAGGTATTGAATTTCAATATCGTGTAAATAACTTGTTTGCTGGCACAGAGATGAAAGGTACACCTTCTTCATCTTCTAGCACAAGATACCCATTTATGGTAACTGGGATGATACAAGATTCTGAATACAAAGGTCAAAATACAAGTTATGTGGGCAATTCGATTGCTTATGTACCTGATTTCCAACTGTACACATCTTTAGGAATGGAGACAAATGATTATAGTATAGCTCTTGGGGCTAAATATCATGATGATACATTCACTAATGATAACAATACATATAGAACAGGTAAGGCATTTATTTTTGACTTACATAGTTCTATGAACCTTAATATGAATACAGGTGGAATTAAAAACGCTAAGTTATTTTTTAATGTAGATAACTTATTTGACAAAGTCATTGTGGCTTCCGAGCATGA